>NZ_JBSHNP010000087.1:0-261 GCF_053604675.1 Lacinutrix salivirga | reverse complement strand
GTATCTGCATTAGCGATAGGTGCTTCATTTTCAGGACCACTCTCAGGTAATACTTCGATATATACAGTTGTAGTATCACAAGCGACAGGGTTTCCATCGTCACAGATGGTGTACTCAAAGGTATCTTCACCAGTAAATCCTGGGTTAGGAGTGTAGGTATACTCACCAGTAGGAGAGATGGTTACAGAACCATTAGTAGGATTGGTGTTAGCAGTTACAGTTTGGTTATCGCCTTCAAAATCTTCATCATTAGTTAATACA
>NZ_JBSHNP010000086.1:0-79610 GCF_053604675.1 Lacinutrix salivirga | reverse complement strand
ACTGTACGAAATCTGTGTAGAAAAGAGAGGGGATTTTCAATGTTGACGAAGTCTAGGCTTCTGCGTATATAATAACCTTACTCCTCTCTTTTGTCTTTTCTGTTTATTTATCTAATTTAATGAATTGTAAACTTAAGACGTATATATAGGTACAGATGCTGGAGCAGGTAATTTTAATCCTAGCAATGCAGATGGAACAGCAGGAACTGGTGTTTTGGAGAATAAATCAGGCAATGTGTTTATTGGTTATCAATCTGGTTTACAGGAATCTGGAAGCAATAAGTTATATATCGAAAACTCAGATTCAAGCACACCACTAATTTATGGCGATTTTAACGCTAACGAAGTTGAAGTTAATGGCACGCTAAAAGTGGCCAATCAAAATGTATTTAAAGCTGGAAAATTTACAGCTGCAGAAGCTAGTGCACTTACACCACAAAATGGTGATTTTATCTATGTCACAACCACAAATGCCACATTTACATCTCGTGGTTTTTGGGGAAGAGAAAATGGGACTTGGATTAAATTATAGTACCATAAAAATTAAAACCACTTAATAGTTAAATCTACTAATTTTTGCTTAAAATTTGTATAAGGCGGAAACAATAAATCGACCGCTCCAATTGTATGCTGTTTTAATACAGAACGTTGATTGGTAAATTCCGAAAAGCCAAAAATTCCATGAGACTTTCCAATACCACTATTGTTAGAACCTCCAAACGGTAAATTATGATTTAAAAATTGAAGTAAATTATGGTTTACACAAGTGCTTCCTGCTCTTGTATTATTAATTATATATTGAATAGTTTTTTTGTTTTTACTAAAAATATACAATGCTAAAGGCTTTGGATTAGCATTAATATAATTAATAACCTCATCAATTTTACTATACGTTTTTACAGGAAGAATAGGACCAAAAATTTCATTTTGCATAAGCTCACTATCTTCTGGAGCATCAAAAACTAAAGTTGGCGCAATGTAATTATCCTTACTATTCATTTCGCCTCCACTTTCAAAAATCACATTTTTACGTTTAGCATCTTCAATATAGCTTTTTAGTCTCTCAAAATGCTTGGTATTTACAATTCGTGTATAAGACTCAGAACTCGAAGGGTTTTCGGAATAAAACTCACTAATTTGCTTTTTAAATATAGAAATAAATTCTGCTTTTAAACCTTCTTTTAAAAACACATAATCTGGAGCAATACAGGTTTGACCAGCATTTACAAATTTTCCAAAAATCATTTTTTTAACAGTCTTCTCTAAATTGGCACTATCATCAATTATTGTTGGCGATTTACCTCCTAACTCTAAAGTCACTGATGTTAAATGCTTTGAGGCTGCTTTCATTACAATTTTACCAACTTGAGGAGAACCTGTAAAAAAGATATGGTTAAACGGAAGTTTTAATAACTCTTCAGAGGTTTCTACTTCACCTTCTACCAGTGCAATGTCGTTGTCGTTATATAATTCTGAAACTATTTTTCCCATTAATTTAGACGTGTTTGGCGTCATTTCACTGGGTTTTATAATCACTGTATTTCCTGCAGCGATTGCAGACACTAAAGGTCCAAAAGTAAGATTGATTGGAAAATTCCATGGCGAAATAATTAAACACACACCTTTAGGCTCGTTTTTAATCCAAGATGAGCTTCCTAGTAACGAGATTGGCGAATCCACTTTTTGCTTTTTAAGCCACGATTTAAGATTGCGTTTTATAAAGTTAATTTCATCAATTACTGGGTAAATTTCAGTTAAATCGGTTTCTAAAAAAGGCTTCTTAAAATCTGTAAAAATCGCTTCTCTAATGTCTTGCTTGTATGTTTTTTCAATGGCTTTTTTTAAAGCGTTTAATTTTACAATACGCTCTTTATAGGTTGTATTTCCTATTTTATATTGATTGGCTTTTTGCTTTTCGAATAAAGCGAAATAAGTATTGTCTGAATAATTCATGAATATATTATTGAAAATAAGATTTTAAAAAAAATGTCATTCAGAAGAGTATAAACTCACTAAGAACTGGTTAAATTATTAACAGATTCTTCGCTTCTCTCTAAATGACATTTCGCTTAAATAATAAGCTTAGTCTGCGTAATTTAATTCGCCATTAGCTTCTTGTTCCTTGAATTTTTTAACCAATTCTAAAGCATCAGGTATTACATCGCTACACAAAATAATTAACGAGCCTTTTACTGCATTTTTTACAGCGTATTTAATCGCTTCTTTTTCGGATGGAATAATGGTTGTTTTCTTATTAGGATCTTTCATTTTAATCCCATCATTAAGCATTTTTATGAGCTCTTCTTCTGTTTTTCCGCGTAAGCGTTTATCTTGACGTATTATAATTTCGTCAAACATTTCGGCAGCAATACTTCCCATTTCATTATTATCTTCTTCACGTCTATCTCCAATACCTGCAATAATCCCTACCTTAACAGTACACTCTAACTCGTCTGTAAATTTTTGTAAAGCACGCATTCCTGCTGGATTATGAGCATAATCTAAAAGAATGGTAAAATCGTTAAATTCAAATAAATTTAAACGACCTGGTGTTTGTGATGCCGAAGGTATAAAGGTTTCTAAAGCGGCTTTCATGTCTTCTATACTAATGCCTTGTACATGTGCTGCTAAAATGGCTCCAAGTACATTTTGAATCATAAATTTCGCTTTCCCACCATAAGTTAATGGAATGTTAGTGACTTCCATAATACGCATTTTCCATTCGCCTCTGCAAATAGTAACCCAACCGTTTTCGTAAACTGCTGTAATCCCATTAAGACGTTGTAATGCTTTTATTCTCGGATTATTTTCGTCCATGGAAAATAAGGCTACATTACAATTTACATTTCGTCGCATATCGTAAACCAAATCATCATCTGCATTTAAAATGGCATAACCATCTGGCAATACAGTTTCTGGCACTACTGCTTTTACTTTTGCTAATTGCTCTACAGTATGTATTCCTTTTAAGCCTAAATGGTCTGCAGCAACATTTGTAACTACTGCTACGTCGCATTTTTTAAATCCAAGTCCAGCTCGCAATAATCCACCTCTAGCACATTCTAAAACGGCGAAATTTACTGTAGGATCTTTAAGTACAAACTCTGCACTTGCTGGTCCTGTACAGTCTCCAGTCATTAGTAATCGGTTTTGGATATATACACCATCACTTGTAGTGTAACCTACGCGATAGCCTTTCATTTTTGCAATATGAGCAATTAAGCGTGTTGTTGTTGTTTTTCCGTTGGTTCCAGAGGTTGCGATAATTGGAATACGTCCTGTATCTCCTTTTATTGGAAATAATTTATCTATTACAGGAGCAGCAACGTTGCGTGGTAAACCAGTTGTTGGTGCCAAGTGCATTCTAAAACCTGGACCTGCATTTACTTCTAGTACTGCACCTCCAGTTTCGGATAATGGTTTGGTAATATCTGTAGTCATAACATCTATACCACAAATGTCTAAATCTATAATTTTAGAAATTCGTTCTGCCATTGCAATATTTGCAGGATGTATAATATCTGTAATATCTTCTGCTGTGCCACCAGTACTTAAATTGGCTGTATCTTTTAAAATAAGTTTTTCGCCTTCAGAAATAACTGATTCTAAGGTGTAACCAGCATCTTTTATAATTGTTTTTGTTAGCGCGTTAGTTGTTATTTTAGTCAACACGTTTTCGTGACCATAACCACGACGAGGATCGCTATTTACTTTATCTATAAGCTCTTGTACAGTAGATTTTCCATCGCCAATTACATGAGCTGGAGTACGGATTGCTCCTGCTACTAATCTATTATTTATAACTAATAACCTGTAATCATCGCCTTTAATAAATTTTTCAACAATAATGGCTCCACTTCTAGAGCTTTCTTTTGCATGATGAAATGCCACTAAAGCATCGTCATAATTTTGAATATCTACAGTAATACCTCTTCCGTGGTTTCCATCAACCGGTTTAATAACCAGAGGATAACCAACATAGCGACAGGCTTCTTCTAAACTGCGTTCGCGTCTAATAATATCACCTCTTGGCACTTCCACTTCAGCTTGTTCTAAAAGGTATTTTGTGTCTTCTTTATCGCAGGCTAATTCTACTCCTATACTACTGGTTTCACTTGTTACAGTAGCTTGTATGCGTTTTTGGTTTGCACCATAACCTAATTGGCATAATGAATATTTGTTTAATCGAATCCAAGGAATTCCTCTCGATTCGGCCTCTTCAATTATAGATCCTGTACTTGGTCCTAATCTTTCGGACTCACGAAGCTCTCTCATTTCCTGAATGTCTTCAGTTAAATCATACTCTTCTCCACTTATTAAGGCTTCGCAGATTCTAACAGCTGCTTTTGCGGCATAGCGTCCAACAGATTCTTCCATATAGGCAAATACAACGTTATATACACCTTCTTCTCCATAACCTCTAGTTCTTCCAAAACCAACATCCATTCCTGCAAGTGTTTGGATTTCTAGTGCAATGTGCTCAATAACGTGTCCCATCCAAGTACCATCGTCAACTCGCATAAAAAAACCACCTTCACAACCTTCGGAACAGCGATGAGAATACATTGTTGGAAACATTGCTTTTAAACGGTCTCCAAATCCATCTACTTTATTTGTTGGGTATTGTTCCATTTCTTCAAGGTCCAAAACCATTACAATTAATTTGTGCCTGCGTATAGACCAATAGTTTGGTCCTCTCATTGCGTTAATGCTGATTATATTCATTCTGGCTAGTTTTTTTGTTAGTAAAAGCGAAAGATTATAAATATATACATTTTTCTATTAAAAAATTAGTTTATTTTTGGCGCTATAAATAATTGCAAGCCCAAATTTATGTTGAGTAATAAAGGAACACTAATCCCAATTGGTGGAAATGAAGACAAAGGAATAGAAGAAAGCGAACAGTACACACAGGAGTTTATTTCTGAAGGTATTCTGTATCACGTAGTTAGAGAAGCTGGTGGAACAGATGCAAATATTGTAGTTATACCTACAGCATCTAGCATTCCGGAAGAAGTTGGAGAAAATTACTTAGAGGCTTTTTCTACTTTAGGTTGTAAAAATGTTACTGTTTTAGATATTAGAAGTAAGGAAGATTCTGAAAAACAAGAATCTATAGATTTAATAAAAAATGCTAATTGCCTTATGTTTTCTGGTGGTGATCAATCCAAGATTACCAATAAAATTGGAGGAACAGAAATTCACGACATCATAAAACACCGTTATAAAACCGAAGCTGGTTTTGTGGTCGCTGGCACAAGTGCTGGAGCGATGATGATGTCTAACGAGATGATTGCAGGAGGTAGTGCCACAGAATCCTTTATTAAAGGTGCAGTACAGATGTATAAGGGCTTAGGTTTAGTCCCTAGTTTAATTATAGACACACATTTTATTAAACGTGGTCGTTTTGGACGTATCTCTGAAGCTGTAGCGCAATTCCCAAAACTTATTGGTGTTGGTTTGGCAGAAGATACTGGTATCATAATCAAAAACAGTAAGTTTAGTGTTATTGGTTCTGGTATGGTTATTATTTTTGATGGTAGAGAATTAGAACACAACAAACACAAAATTTTAGAACCTGGCACTCCAATGTCGCTCACAAATATGCGTACTCACATTTTATCTAATGGAGACCGTTTTAATATTGATAAGAAGAAGGTTAAAGTTTTACCTATTGAAGCGCCTTTTATTTAAATGTCATTACGAGTAATGTAACGACGCGGTAATCTTTTAATTGAAACTATAACTCATGAGATTACTACGCTTTTTTTCTAATAAAAAGCTCGCAATGACACTATTGCTTATATTTTTTTTGGCGTTACCTAAAGGTCGCGCTTTCCGTTATATCTTTTTTACTTGTTCTCGATACACTATTTAATAAAAATATCTGGTAGATGTTTTTATTAAATACAAAACAGAAAAAGCAATTTCACTCGAACTGACGTAAAAAAGGATGTCACTGCAATCGCTAACGCAGAAATCGAGATTCAAATTAACACTCGCTTGTCTCTTCGAGTGATTTTCGAAGTATGAGAAAATTCTATTGAGAAGCAAGTAAAGAAATTACTCAAAGGTTCTCGATACAAAATTGCAAAAAAGCAATTTCACTCGAACTGACAACAAAATTCCATTTAAACTAGTAGTTTGTCACTTCGAGTGATTTTTGAGGTACGAGAAAATTGTATCGAGAAGCTATCTTTTCACTACATTTAAACATGAAAACTTATTACGTTTACATATTAGAATGTGCTGACAAAAGTTACTACACAGGATTTACTTCTCGATTAAACGCAAGAATCATAGAACATAAAACCGGAAAACATCCAGATTGCTATACGTTTTCCAGAAGACCAATTAAGTTAGTTTTTTATGTAGAATTCACAGATCCAAATCATGGTATTGATGCAGAAAAACAAATTAAGAATTGGTCGAGAGCAAAAAAAGAAGCTTTAATAACTAATGAATATGAGAAGTTGCCTAATCTTTCAAAAAAGAGATTTAAAAATTAAAAGGTTCTCGATACAATGCTCCTTTTGTCGCATCACTCGAACTGACAACTAGATTAAATTTAACACTCGATTGTCTCTTCGAGTGATTTTCGAAGTATGAGAAAATTCTATTGAGAAGCAAGTAAAGAAATTACTCAAAGGTTCTCGATACAAAATTGCAAAAAACAATTTCACTCGAACTGACAACTAAAATTCATATTCAAAAAACCAGTTTGTCACTTCGAGTGATTTTTGAGGTACGAGAAAATTGTATCGAGAAGCCTTTATTTATAAATTTTTACTTCTTCAGTTCCATTTGAAGATTTTGAGGCACGATACATCCCTTCCGTATTAAAAGGCATTGCAATGTTTCCTTTTGCATCTACAGCAATTAATCCACCATCACCTTTTATTTCGAGAATACTTTTACTTATGTTTTTTGCATGATTTTTTTACACGAAGTACAATAATTAAGACTAATCAATTCGTGTAAATTCGTGAAATTCGTGTCAGTCTTTATAAATTGAAATCTCCTCAATTCCGTTTGAAGATTTACTAGCACGATACATCCCTTCCGTATTAAAAGGCATTGCAATGTTTCCTTTTGCATCTACAGCAATTAATCCACCATCACCTTTTATTTCGAGAATACGTTTGTGTATGACTTCGTTAGATGCATCCTCTAAAGACATTTCTTTGTGTTCCATTAAACAAGCTACGTCATAAGCGACAACTCCACGAATAAAAAACTCACCACTACCAGTACATGAAATTGCACAGGTTTTATTATTGGCATAGTTTCCTGCTCCAATCATAGGAGAATCTCCTACACGTCCCCATTTTTTATTAGTCATTCCTCCTGTAGAAGTTGCTGCTGCTATATTTCCTTCTTTATCGCAAGCTACTGCACCTACAGTTCCAAATTTAGAATCCTTTTTTACCGAATGATCTAACTGAAAGCTATCTGTATCCTTGATTTGTAACCATTGATTATGTCTTAATTCATCGTAAAAATACGATGCTTCTTTAAGTTTATAATTTAAGCCTTTTGCAAACTGCATTGCACCTTCGCCAGCCAAAAACACATGCTCACTTTTTTCCATCACATCACGTGCTAGACTTACTGGATTTTTAATACCAGTAATTAAGCTTACAGCTCCAGCATTAAGAGTTTTACCATCCATAATTGAGGCATCCATTTCATGGCTTTCGTTCGCTGTAAAGACGCTTCCTTTTCCTGCATTAAATAATGGTGAATCTTCTAAAATCATTACTGCTTTCTCCACAGCTTCAGTTGCAGTTCCTCCAGTTTCTAAAACTTGGTAACCTTCGTTTAAAGCTAACTGTAATGCGGCTTTATAGTTAGTTTCTAATTCTGGAGTCATCATTCCTTTTACTAAAGTTCCAGCTCCTCCATGTATGGCAATTGAAAATGTGTTCATTTAGATAAATTCTAATAGTTTATTAAATTTACTTTTTGGGTACAAAAATACATTCTAAATAACCTAATACTTAGAATGTAAATAATATAAAACAATTTAGTTATTTTTTTATTGTTTTGTATAAACAATAGTAGCATCAGAATCAGAAAAAGCAGTACTTGTTACATTACCATTTCCATCTAAAAACTCAATTTCATATTCAAAAAAGCTTGACCTAGATAAAGTGTTGTTTGACAACAAAGTTATAGTTTCTGCGTCTCCATTAGCATCAGCTACAAAAGAACCATTGTCTAATTGAGACCATGTGAAATTAAAATTAGCATTATCTGTTAAACATTCATCACTAAATGTTTCCACATTGTTCTGGATAGTAAGTTTAAGATCCAAATCGGTTGTAAAAGTAAGACTCCCTGTACCATTAGCATTAAATACAATAGTTTCTCCTTGATAACAACCCGATTCGCTAATCAACTCATTAGATTCTGTACCATCTCCATTTAAATCGAAAGCATCGTTTTCTAAATTAAACTGTGAGATTACCCAAGTCCCTACAATAGCAGGTGTTGAATCATTATTAGAATCATCGTCACTAGAACATGACAACACAAATAAACACAATAAACTTAATATTATTTTTCTCATTTTTTAAAAATTTTAGATGCAAACTTACAATAAATATCACAAATTGGCATTTAATTATTTATAGTAAAACGCATAAGTTTTTGTAGCTTTGAGTTCTTGTCTGTTTGAGCATTAATTGAGTTCAAAATATATTTTGAACGAGGTTAGCTTGCGTAGTAAGTCAAGAACTATTACATAGTAAACACAACCTCTGGACTGCGCTCGAGGAGACCGTATTTTTTAAATTAAACAATCAAAATGTCAGACAATAAACGCGTTTTTTTAGTCGATGCTTATGCATTAATTTTTCGTGGCTATTATGCCTTTATAAAAAATCCAAGAATAAATAGCAAAGGACAAGATACCTCAGCTATTATGGGATTTATGAATTCCCTTTTAGACGTGATAAAACGTGAGCGACCAAACCTTTTAGCGGTTTGTTTTGATAAAGGCGGAAGTACAGATCGTGTAGAACTATTTGAAGACTACAAAGCCAATAGAGATGAAACTCCAGAAGGCATAAAAACTGCCATTCCGTATATTATGGACATCCTAAAAGCCATGCATATTCCCATAATGGTTAAAGAAGGTTATGAAGCAGACGATGTAATTGGTACATTATCTAGACAAGCAGAACAAGAAGGATTCCAAACCTTTATGGTCACACCAGATAAAGATTTTGCGCAGTTAGTAACCGATAATATTTTTATGTACAGACCTGTTTTTGGTGGTGGTTACGAAACTTGGGGAATTCCAGAAGTGCAGAAAAAATTTGAAGTCACAGACCCAATGCAAGTGATTGACTTTTTAGGTATGATGGGAGATTCTAGTGATAATATTCCAGGATTACCAGGTGTTGGCGAAAAAACAGCGAAGAAATTTATAGCCGAATTTGGCAGTATGGAAAACCTATTAGCAAATACCGATAAGCTAAAAGGCAAAATGAAAGAGAAAGTAGAAGCCAATAAAGAACTTGGTTTGCTCTCCAAAAAATTAGCAACTATAATGTTGGATGTGCCTGTAACTTTTAATGCCAAGGATTTTGAGTTGGATCCACCAGATATAGAAAAGGTGAAGGCCATTTTTCAGGAATTAGAGTTTAGACGTTTAACCGATAATTTTATAAAAACATTCACTTCTGGTGCAGAAGCAACATCCAAACCAACAGAAAAAGCTTCAGATAAAACGGAAGCAAAAGCAACACCAAAGGAAGTAAAATCTGCTGGAGAAGGCCAATTTAGTTTGTTTGGAGCTGCAAATCCTTCTGCGGAAGCGACAACAGAAAACGCCTACACACGTAAAACCATAGACTCCACCTCACACTTTTACCAAAGTGTAGCTCCAGGAATGGCAACAAAACTCTTTATTAAAAATTTAATGAGCCAAACTAGTGTGTGTTTTGATACGGAAACTACAGGCTTAAATCCATTAACAGCAGAGCTGGTAGGTATTGCTTTTTCTTGGGAAATTGGCAAAGGATTTTATTTACCTTTTCCTGAAAATAAAGAAGAAGCACAGGCTATTATCGAAGAATTACGATGTTTTTTTGAAGCAGATCATATTGAAAAAATTGGTCAGAATTTAAAATACGACATTAAAGTGCTTCGTAAATACAATATAGACGTTAAAGGCAAACTGTTTGACACTATGTTAGCGCATTATTTAATAAATCCAGATATGCGACATAACATGGATGTGCTGGCAGAAACCTATTTAAATTACACACCAGTTTCTATTACTGAACTTATTGGTAAAAAAGGAAAAAATCAATTATCAATGCGAGATGTTCCTTTAGATAAACAAACAGAATATGCAGTAGAAGATGCAGATATTACGCTACAATTAAAGGAGCATTTTGAGAAAGAATTAGGCGATGCCAATACTCAAAAATTATTTGATGATATCGAAGTGCCTTTACTTCGTGTACTTGCTGCAATGGAGTTAGAAGGGATTAATCTAGATGTTAATTTTTTAAACAGTTTATCTGAAGCCTTAAATAATGATATAAAAACTTTAGAAGCTAAAATTTATGAGGTTGCTGGCGAAGAATTTAATATTGCCTCACCAAAACAATTAGGTATTGTGCTTTTCGAAAAATTAAAACTAGTTGATAAGCCTAAAAAGACCAAAACTGGACAGTATGCAACAGGAGAAGATATTTTGTCTTACCTAGCAAAAGATCACGAAATTATTAGAAACATTTTAGAGTATCGTGGACTCGCAAAATTAAAAAGCACGTATGTAGATGCTTTACCACTTCAGGTAGAACCAGCAACAGGCAGAGTGCATACCGATTATATGCAAACCGTTGCTGCTACAGGACGTTTAAGTAGTAACAATCCTAATTTACAAAACATACCTATTCGAACCGAACGTGGTCGCCAAGTACGTAAAGCCTTTGTGCCTCGTAACGACGATTATGTTTTACTCGCTGCAGATTATAGCCAAATCGAATTACGAATTATTGCTGCCTTAAGTAAAGAAGAAACCATGATTGAAGCCTTTAAGAATGGAGAAGATATTCATGCTTCAACTGCCTCTAAAGTGTTTGATGTGCCACTTGCAGAAGTGACCAGAGAGCAACGTAGCAATGCCAAAACGGTTAATTTTGGGATTATTTATGGTGTGTCTGCTTTTGGGTTAAGTAACCAAACCGATTTATCGCGAGGCGAAGCCAAGGAGCTTATTGACACGTATTACGAAAACTATCCAAAACTACGTGCTTATATGAGCGAGCAAGTTGATTTTGCACGCGATAATGGCTATGTGCAAACCGTTTTAGGACGTCGCAGATATTTAAAAGACATCAATTCTAGAAACGCTGTAGTTCGAGGTGCTGCAGAACGTAATGCAGTAAACGCACCAATTCAAGGTAGCGCAGCCGATATTATTAAAATTGCCATGATTAATATTTATAATAAACTAGAAACAGGCAACTATAAATCTAAAATGCTCTTACAAGTCCATGATGAATTGGTGTTTGACATCTTTAAACCAGAACTCGAAGCGATGAAAACTTTGATAAAGACTGAAATGGAAAATGCGTTTGTAATGGATGTGCCTTTGGATGTTGAGGTTGGTGTTGGAGTTGATTGGTTGGAGGCGCATTAGAGTTCCTCTATACCAATTTCTTTCAAATAATCATAAGTACCATCGTAAAAATAACTTGGTCTAGTATGGTCTAATTTAGAGCCCTCAGGAATAAAAATAATCATTCCTTGTCTAGCACGAGTTAATAAAACGCGATAAGTATTTTTAAGATAATCTTTATTAATTTCCTTATGAATATTATTCCATTTTGTTCCCGTAAAACTTTGGTGCTTCCAATTCTCATTGATTAAATGAAAATCAGCTCCCCAAACTAAACAAGTTCTATCAATTTCTAAACCTTGAATATCAAATTCTGTAGCTACATCTTCAAGAAAGTAGGATGACCTAATATCTTCACTTCCATTTAAAAACCAAATAGGTGCAGATATTTCGTTTTTCACATTGACTCCTAAAGGCTTTAGTCTTCTAGCTCCTGAAGAAGCAACTAAACCTGTCCTTTCCGTTCCTCTGCTATTTTCTATTAACCAACTTTTAGCAGTTTTTAAGTCTCTTGTCAAATAAATTGGAAAGTGGTTTTTAATTTCTAAAAATAGGTTTTTAGCATTTTCTGTTTTCAAATTTAACAGCTGATGTACAAACTCAGAAACTTTCTCAGACCTAAAAGAACGAATGGAAACTGATAAATGTAAATTAGATTCAGAAATTGCATTATGCAATAGCCAATCTTTTTGTGATTTAGTTTTAATGTAATTTGGACTGTCCACTATTGAGTTTGAATAATGAATATCCCAATCTTCGTAGTTTTTTTGAAAGGCATTTATCCATTCCTCTAAACCTGCTTCTCCTGTATTTATCTCTTGTCCTCCTCCAATAAGACATACAATTGCACACCAATCTTCATGACGATTCATTACGTCAATTAAAAATTCTGGTTCAGACATTTTAAAATCTTCAATACCCTTATTTCTTTTCATAAATGAACTAACTTGCTTTTCCGTCCATGCTCTTTGTGCCTCATCAAAAACCACTACTTTTTCAGTTGGTTCAACATTATATTTAATATACTCATCTCTAAAATGATGAATATTTTGAATGAATGTGCTTGTTCGTCTTTTCGCAATATCTTTTGTTATTGGTTTTCCATTTTCTTTTGACACCTTAACAAGGTCTCTAGCCAAAGCTTCTCTTAAAACCTCAACTAAAGGACCATTTCCAGAAAGAAAAACTGCATGTTCATTCTCATCTGCATTCATTCTTACATTTGCAATACTTAAACCTGCAAGAGTTTTACCTGCTCCAGGAACACCAGTTACAAAACAGATTGATTTTCTTCTTTTTAATTTTGAATTATCTATTACTTTATTAATATAACTTGATGTTACCGAAAGGTTTATTTTTCCTGCATCATTTCTAGATATGTTTTCAACTTTATGTCCTTTGTAAAGAGCTTGTGCAGCTTCAACGATTGTAGGTGTTGGTTTATAAATTGAATTTTCCCATTTAGCAACATCAATTTTATGGTTTGAAAATTGAGTAAATTTATTAATAATATCACTTACACCAGATTTGTTGCATTTAGCAACTGTTTTAAATTCTATTACATCATTAATATCAGTAATACTAAATTCAGCATTTGTAGATATTAACACTGGAACTAACTTAATATGATGGCTACCTTCATGAAAATTTCTCAAATCTAAACTATAATCTATTACTTGATTTTCAGCATGTTTACCATAAGAGTCATCACCAACCTTAAATTCGACGACAAAAACACAATCATCAACAATAATAATATTATCAACTCTCTTTCCCATTCTAGGGATTGAAAATTCAAAATAGATTGAACCAATTATTCCTTTTAATTCAATTTTAAGAATTTCAATCTGTTTAACCCAAGCGTTTTTCTGTAAATCTACTAATGAATGATTGGAATGATTTAAACTTAATTGTCCTAAAATTGAATTAGAATCCTCAGTTAGAAAATTTTGAATTGTATTATTATAATATGCTCTTTTCATTTAACTATCAGTTTTAAGTTTATAATCGTGATAGCTTAGTTTCGGATTCTGATTTTTAAAATTTAATAAATCAGAAATATCCATTTCAAAAGCTTTTGAAAAGACTGCAATATTTGTAAGTGATATATTTCTTTCACCTCTTTCAATCATACCAATGTATGTTCGATGAAAGCCTGTTTTAAAGGAAAGCTTCTCTTGACTTAGATTTTCTTTGGTTCTTAACTCGCGAATCCTAAGACCAAATTCTTTAATAATAAATTTATTTACCATTAATCGAAACTATACTTATTGTATGTCAAAATCAACATACAATAAGTATCATTTTACTATATTTGATTTATATAAAAAATGAAGATTGAATGACTTTACAAGAAAAAATAATAAATTTAAAGAAACAGCTAGAAACTGTAGAAGATAATTTCAAAGATAGTTTTAAAACAGATATTTATATCTTAATAGATAAATTCAACATTTCTAATCCTAATCTTATTTTTCTCAATGATTTAGAATCTGAAGAGGAAATAACTTGTTGGATAAATAAATTGACTTCAAGAATTGTCATGAAATTTGATGAAGAAAATGAAAGCATTAATGATTTCATATATGACTATATAGAATTAAGCTGAAATTTTCAAACTCAATTTTTACAAATTTGTAGCTCATTTTAAATCAACATGAGCTTCATTCATCCCAATTATGAGCTACAAATCTATTTTTAGTCTTCAGTTTGAATTTGCTGTACAAACTTATTTTTAAAATAAAAGATACCTTTGATACTATCAAATGATACTATCATGCAGAAACCACCATACGAGATTACCTCAAAAATCCTAAGATTGATTAGCTCTATTTCAGAAAAAATTGGTACTATAAATGCTAATTATATAAACAAACCTTCGCCAACTTTAAGAAAACAGAATAGAATTAAGACTATTCATTCTTCTTTAAAAATAGAAGGCAACACTTTAACGGAAGCTCAAATAACTGCTTTGCTTGAAAACAAAAAAGTGGTAGGCCCAAAAAAAGATGTGCTTGAGGTATTAAATGCCATTTCGGTATATAATAATTTAGACAACTACAAACCAAACAATGAAAAGTCTTTTTTAAAAGCACATACTGGTTTAATGGATGGTTTAATACATAAACCAGGAACCTACAGAACCGAAAGTGTTGGCATTGCAAAAAACGATATTGTTGCGCATATTTCGACTCCTTTTAAAAATGTCCCTTTTTTAATTAATAACCTCTTTGATTATTTAAAACACGATGAAGATATAGACTTAATTAAAAGTTGTGTGTTTCATTATGAATTAGAGTTTATACATCCTTTTATAGATGGAAATGGTAGAATGGGACGTTTATGGCAAACCGTAATATTAATGGAAAACTATCCGGTTTTTGCTTACATCCCATTTGAAACCTCAATTAGTAATGACCAAGAAAGCTATTACAGAGTTTTAGGTGAATGTGATAAATTGGGTAACTCAACAAAATTTATTGAGTATATGTTAGGCATTATTGATACCTCAATTAACGATTTACTTAATTTTAGCAATAGAACTTTTACCACAAAAGATAGATTACAACATTTTGTAAGTTTAAATAAAACCGCGTTTTCTAGAAAAGATTATATGTCTATTTTTAAAGATATTTCATCAGCAACAGCCAGTCGAGATTTAAAAAAAGGAATTGAATTGAATCTGTTCCAAAAAATAGGAGAGAAAAATAAAACAATGTATGTAATTACTTAATTATATTAAGCATTAACCAACTCCCAAAGCTCCACCTCTTCCTCATTTCTCCAATTTTGATCGCGCTTTGTTTTATCTGAGGCTCCTTTTACTTTTCTGGTTAAACATGTGTCTAATTTAAAACGTCCACCTTCCGCAAGCTCTTTACTAATAGGATGTTCTTTTGTTATATGAGTTATTTCAGCTAAATTAGAAAATATTATAACCAACTTTCCATCTGGTAATAATCGCTTTTTAGCTTCAGCAAAAAACTCAGGAAACAGGTTTTCGTTATAATAAATAGCTTCGTCGTTTGTATCTAAATCATGAGTTGCTGGCAACCAAGGTGGATTAAAAACAATAAGTTCGGTTTGCTTTTCAAACTTCCCAAAAAGAGGTGCAAAATCGAGTTCTATTTTTCTAGAGAGTTTAGTATCTCCTAAGATTTCTGCCAAACCTACAATAGCATTTGGATTGGTATCTGTACCAAATACTTTTTGGAAACCATGTTTTACCAGTTGAAAGGCCAATACACCAGAGCCAATACCAACATCTATAGCATATTTTTTTGGTCCTTGGTAACGTTTCAACCAATTATCGAACAGTATTAAGTGGTCGAAACGTGTTGGAAAATACACACCATAATACGGATGGATTTTGTTTCGTAAAACAGGTGTGGTAATCCCATTTACATACCATTGCCAAGCACTATTTAATCCCTGAATTTGTGGAAATGGCAATAAGAAATCACTAGTTTCAGGATAGAGTTTTGCTAACCAACCAATAGCTGGCGCTTTATTTACTGTTAGTTTATGCGCTTTAACTTCTATATAAATTAAATTTGATAGCTTTTGGTAGGCAGCTCGAAAATCGCGTTGCTCTTTAAAAGTATCGCCAGGAAACATTGTTTTTAAATGTTTTTTAATTTCTTTAAGCAATTGCAAACCATTACTATAAAACTGGGTAATAAGTTTTGGCTTACCAGCTTCTAAACTTTTAATTACACGATTTACAGGTATAGAACGATTAAACTGTGGTAAGGGTTGTTGTGGTAAAAAAGGTTTTGGTTTGTGTATAGCAATATCTGCAAACATCGTTTATTATGTATTAAAACGGATTGCAGAGTAATGACGTTAGCAAGGCGTAGATTAAAAAAACTATAAATAGTTACTAACTAGTAATCAGGCATTAAGTTGTTACTAGCGTTTAGATTAATCAGCATAAAGACTTAAAAGTAAAAGTCTAAAAAATCGCGAAAACAGTGCGAAAGGATAATTAATATCAACAGATAAATAATACGACAAAGGTACTTTAATAAAACCTATTTTGGCAAAAAACAAATACTATAAATTTTTACCTAAATTAGCGTAGCTAAATACAGAGTCCACATGCTAAACACCATAAAAAACTGGTTTGATTTTGAAATCGTTACATTAAAAAAACTTAATGGTTACGATAATGTTAATTACCTATTAACAACAACTACAGATAAATATATTTTTAAAACTTATGCATTTTCGGAAGACATGTTGGCTTTTATTCAAGCCGAAAATAGCGTCTTACAAGCTTTAAATAATGATGCTTCTTTTCCAGAACCTATTGCTTTTCAATCTGGTGAGCATATAAAAATTACAGAACTAAATGGTACCAAAACCATTTGTAGGCTATTAACGTTTTTAGATGGCACATTTTTAGGCGATGCCAAACACACTCCAGAACTAATAGCATCTATTGGTACATTTACTGCTACAATGGACTTAAAGCTTTTACAACTAAACAGCTATGTACTAAAGGCAAGACAATGGGAATGGGATTTGCAATATATTAACTTAAATAAAAAATATATTAAGGATATTGATGATGTAAATACTAAACATCTAGTCTCCTATTTTTATCAGCAATACGATTTTTATGTGACTCCTGTGTTATCTGAATTGCGAAAATCTGTAATACACAACGATGTTAACGAGTGGAATGTTTTAGTAAGTGGCAACCAAATTTCGGGACTTATCGATTTTGGCGATTTAGCACATTCGCCTTTAATAAACGAAGTTGCCATAGCCATAACGTATGCGTGTTATGATAAACACGAACCTTTAGCTTGGGCGATTCCGTTTATAAAAGCGTATCATAACATTCTCCCTTTAGAGCAAAAAGAATTAGATATTTTATACTACCTTATTGCTGGTAGATTGTGTACGAGTTTATGTAACTCTGCACACGCTAAAAAAACCGATCCAGAAAATAGTTATGCTTCTGTTAGCGAAGAAAACGCTTTAAATATGCTTAAAACGTGGCTAACCATTAATCCTATTTATGCCAAAAATGAGTTTTATAAGGCTGCAAATTTTAGTGTTAAAATTCCCAAACCAATAAGCGAGTTAATTGCAAGACGTCACAACGTAACGAGTCCAATATTATCGTTAAGTTACGATAATCCTATTTATTTTAAAGGCTCTGCGTTTCAATACATGTACGATGCCTATGGCAATACGTTTTTAGATGCGTATAATAACATTCCGCATATTGGACATGCACACCCAGAAATTACTAAAACAGCATCGCAACAAATTGGCACTTTAAATACCAATACAAGATATCTATATGATGCTTTTACGGAATATGCCGAAGCATTGCTTTCTAAATTCCCAAAGGCATTAGACACTGTATTCTTTGTAAATTCTGGTAGTGCTGCAAGTGATTTAGCTATGCGATTAGTGCAAGCGCATACCAATGAGAAAACCATTATGGTTATGGAGCATGGTTATCATGGTAACACACAAATAGCAATAGATATAAGTCATTACAAGTACAACAATAAAAAAGGACAAGGACAAAAAAACCACATTGTTGAAACTACAATACCAGATACTTACAGAGGAAAATACACCAATAATGATGGTTCTGCAGGAAAAGCGTATGCCAAAGAAGCACTAAAACAAATTGAACAAAGCACCTTGCCAATTGCTGCTTTTATTTCCGAACCTATTGTGGGTTGTGGTGGTCAAGTACCTTTAGCAAAAGGCTATTTAAAAGACGTATATCCTGCAATTAGAGAACAAGGTGGCTTATGTATAAGCGACGAAGTACAAACTGGTTTCGGACGTTTAGGCGACCATTTTTGGGGATTTGAAGCGCAAGACGTTCTACCAGATATTGTAATACTTGGTAAACCGATAGCCAATGGACATCCAATGGGAGCTGTTGTTACTACAAAAGCCATTGCAGAGTCTTTTGGTAAAGGCGTAGAATTTTTTAGTTCGTTTGGTGGAAATCCTGTGTCTTGTAAAATAGCGCTAAGCGTTTTACAGGAAATTGAAAACAACCAGTTACAGCAAAATGCTAAAGTTGTTGGTGATTATTACCAATCGCTTTTTAATAAATTAAAAGGAAAATACACGTGTATTGGAGATGTTCGTGGCTCTGGATTATTTATTGGTGTTGAAATTGTAAAAGAAAATAGCATAGCACCAAATACTGAATTAGCGCATTATATTAAAAATAAATTACGAGATCGTTTTATTTTAATAAGCACAGATGGTCCTTATGATAGCGTTTTAAAAACAAAACCTCCTTTGTGTTTTACAAAAGCAAATGCGAAACAGGTTGTAGATATAATTGAAACTGTTTTAGAAACGTATTATAGAGAAGAAGAATAGTTTATTATAGGTTATTCATAATTTACAGACTAGTTGACACCACTAAAATCCCGTTATAGAGACAATTAAAATGAAGAAGTTTTTTAAATAAAATACACATTTCAACTACCAAACACCTTATACTTTGTAACCTTAAAACGGCAACACCATAAACTTCTAATTCGCCTTGTTTTTTGGCATCATAAATAAAACTGTGCTCATAACTAACACCATCAATTTCTATAACTAAACCTATTTCATTATAATAAAAGTCAACAATATAATTTAACATTGGAACTTACCTAAGAAACTGAACAACAAATGCACGTTGCTTTATGTTTTACCAAAGTAAAACTTCTGGGAGAGTTTATTTTTTTGTAATTGTTTGCTAGTAATTTTAATTTCGGGTGGTATGGGATTAATTTATTTCTCATTTATAAAATCTTAAAAAACACCTCAAATGCTCCCAAAAAGATATATACAACATCAAGAAATTTATAAATGAGAAAAACTAACGTCTTTTTTTCTTGCTTTTAAACTTAGCCTTATTCTTTCTTTGATTAAAAGGAATAGCATCATCAAACGTATGTTTAGCATCGCCTTTAGGTTTGTTTTTACGCCATTTTTCAGTTTTAGCAGGAAGTAAAACGTTTAGTAAATCTTGACGCCCTAATTTATTTAAAGTCTTTCTAATCCACGCTTTATTTTCATCTTTATACCAGAAGAAAAAACGATGTTGTTCATCTTTTTCCTTTCTTGTAATAGGTGTATTTACTTTTTTAAGTGTATAGGGATGGTAACCACTATAATATATGACTGTAGCAACCGTCATTGGTGTTGGTGTAAACCCTTGTACTTGCTCTAATTGAAAGCCCATATCTTTGGTTTCAGCAGCTAGGTTTGCCATATCTTCTACCTCACAAGCAGGATGATTAGAGATAAAATAAGGTATTAGTTGAAGCTTTAATTTTTTTGCAACATTAATTTTATCAAATCGCTCTTTAAATTTATGGAAGTATTTAAATGAAGGCTTACGCATCAACTTCAACACAGGATCACTAGTGTGTTCTGGTGCCACTTTTAATCGACCAGAAACGTGTTTGGTCATTACTTCTTCCGTATAATCATCTAGCTCTTTTGGATCTGCATTCTTGTTAAATTCTGGCACTAACATATCATGACGAATTCCGCTTCCAATAAACGATTTTTTCACTTTTGGATGCTTATCTACTGCTTGGTATAATTCTGTTAATGGCTTATGCGACGTATCTAAATTACTACATATTACTGGCGAAATACAACTAGGAGCAACACACTTATCGCAAATAGATTGTACTTTACCTTTCATTTTATACATATTGGCACTTGGTCCACCAATATCAGACAAATAACCTTTAAAATCTGGCATATTTGCAACAGTATCTACTTCACGCAAAACAGATTCTTGGCTTCGGGAAGCAATAAATTTTCCTTGATGCGCAGAAATAGTACAAAAACTACAACCACCAAAACACCCTCTGTGAATGTTAATAGAAAACTTAATCATTTCGTAAGCCGAAATTGGTCCACGCTTATTGTATTTTGGGTGAGGTAATCGTGTGTAAGGCAACTCGAAAGACGCATCAATTTCGTCTTCGGTCATGGTTGGATACGGCGGATTTATCATCAACGTCTTATCGCCTACTTTCTGAAAAATTCGTCGTGCAGCTAACTTATTGGATTCTTGCTCTATAACTTTAAAGTTAGAAGCAAATTTCTTTTTATCTTTTAAACAGACTTCATGCGATTGTATTTCTACATCTTCCCAATTACTGTTTTTTGGTATTTTAGCTCCTTTATTTAAAAGTACTGCAGTTTGTTTAATAGTGGTAATACTACTAAACGGAACGCCTTTTTGTAACAAACGTACAATTTCTCGAAGTGGTTGCTCTCCCATTCCGTAAACCAACAAATCGGCTTTTGAGGTTTCTAAAATAGTAGGCAATAATTTATCGCTCCAATAATCATAATGTGTTACACGACGCAGTGAGGCTTCAATTCCTCCAATTAAAACAGGAACATCTGGCCATTTTTCTTTTAAAATTTTAGAATAAACAGATGTTGCATAATCCGGACGAAAGCCAATATCTCCATTTGGTGTATAGGCATCTTTATCTCTGCGTTTTTTATTTGCATTATAGTTGCTAATCATTGGGTCCATACAACCACCAGTAACACCAAAAAATAATTTTGGAGCACCTAGCTTTACAAAATCTTGTAGATTATCATTTACATTAGGTTGCGGCACAATAGCAACACGCAAACCATAACTTTCTAAAATACGTCCTATAACAGCAGGACCAAACGAGGGATGATCTACATAAGCATCTCCACTAAATAGAATAACATCAAGCGCATCCCATCCACGTATTTTAACCTCTTTGTTTGTGGTAGGTAACCAACTAGAAAGTTTTAGTTCTTGCATAATGCTGCAAAAATAGTCAAAAAATCACTCTTATCTATTATTATAAAAGGGTTTACCGTTTCAATTTAAACATTTTTAACAAATTTGTTACGTCACTTCAAGTGATTTGTGAAGCATGATCACATTGTATAAAGACGTTTTTTTCATGTAGTTCTCGATACAATGCGCCTTAGTCGTATCACTCGAAGTGATGGGTTGGCATTTTTCTGAAGGAAATTAACAAAATCATCACCTTATAAACACTAGGTTTTATAAAATTCTGGTCTTAATTAACAACGAGATAAAACATATCAACAAAGATATCAAATAAAATACTGCATACTATTTGGTTATCAATAAGATTGTCGTAAATTTGCAAACTCTTTTTGAGAGAGGAATGTTTAATAAAAAATAATTAATAACGTGGACACATTAAGCTACAAAACGATTTCAGCGAACAAAGCAACTGTAGATAAGCAGTGGGTTTTAGTAGATGCTGAAGGTCAAACATTAGGGCGTATGTGCACTCAAGTCGCAAGACTTTTAAGAGGAAAGCACAAGCCTAGCTTCACACCACACGTTGATTGTGGAGATAACGTAATTGTTATCAATGCAGAAAAAATCAACTTAACAGGAAACAAGTGGAACGACAAATCTTACATTCGTCACACAGGTTATCCAGGTGGTCAAAGAAGTTTAACAGCTACTGAATTATTCGGAAAAGATCCGTCAAGATTAGTAGAAAAATCAGTAAAAGGAATGCTACCTAAAAACAAATTAGGTGCAGAGCTATTCCGTAATTTAACCGTTGTTGTTGGTACAGAGCACAAACACGAAGCTCAAAAACCAAAAACAATTAACCTAGCAGAATTTAAATAACATGGATGTAATTCACAAAATCGGTCGTAGAAAAACGGCTGTTGCACGTGTGTACCTTGCCAAAGGAAATGGTAAGATCACAGTAAATAAAAAAGACATAACAGATTACTTTTCTACTGCAACTTTACAGTACAAAGTAAATCAACCTTTAGTTATGACTAACAACGATGGCAACTTTGATATTACAGTAAATGTATATGGAGGAGGTATTACAGGTCAAGCAGAAGCAATCCGTTTAGGTTTATCTCGCGCTATGTGTGAGTTAGATCCGGAAAACAGATTAATCTTAAAACCAGAAGGTTTATTAACTAGAGACCCAAGAATGGTAGAGCGTAAGAAATTCGGTCAGAAGAAAGCGCGTAAGAAATTCCAATTCTCGAAACGTTAATTTTATCTTCAACTCGATTAAGGAACTGTTTCTCAGTACTCTTAATCGTGTTGAAAACAAAAACAAAAATTTAAACAGTTATTGTTGTCCTAGTCCAATAGACAGGATTTAGTTTAGCATCTAAATGAAGCCAAGAGCCAAAAGCCAAAAAGCTATAAGCCAAATGGAACATTGCTAATTCAACAGAACGTAAACTATTACAAAATGGCAGTAGAAGTAAAAGAATTACTTGAAGCAGGTGTACACTTTGGTCACCTAACACGTAAGTGGGATCCAAACATGGCACCTTACGTATATATGGAACGTAACGGAATCCATATTATTAACCTTTACAAAACAGCAGCTAAAATTGACGAAGCTGGAGCAGCACTTGCAAAAATTGCAGCCTCTGGTCGTAAAATTTTATTTGTTGCTACAAAAAAGCAAGCAAAAGATATTGTTTCCGAAAAAGCAGGTGCAGTAAACATGCCTTACATTACAGAAAGATGGCCTGGAGGAATGTTAACCAACTTTGTTACTATTAGAAAAGCAATCAAAAAGATGGCTACTATTGATAGAATGAAAAAAGATGGTACATTTATGACCTTATCTAAAAAAGAACGTTTACAAGTAGATCGTTTAAGAGCTAAGTTAGAAAAAAACTTAGGTTCTATAGCAGACATGACGCGTCTTCCTGGTGCTTTATTTGTAGTAGATATTAAGCGTGAACATATCGCGATTAAAGAAGCTCAAAAATTAAACATTCCAATATTTGCAATGGTAGATACAAATTCAGATCCTCGTGAAGTGGATTATGTAATACCTGCAAATGATGATGCTTCAAAATCAATCGATAAAATTTTAACTCACGTAACACAATCTATTACAGATGGGTTAAATTCTCGTAAAGCTGAAAAAGCAGATAAAGAAGCAGCAAAAGCTGCAAAAGCTGATAAGAAAGCAGAAGCTCCAGCTAAAAAAGCTGCAGCTAAAAACGAAGAAGAAGAATAAATAAAAATATCAAACATAAATAAGTCGTTTGATTATTTTCTTAATTAGAAACTTAATTAAACGACTTTTTTAAATTTAAAATTATATGCAAGCTATGGTAAAAGTAACAGCCGCAGAAGTAAATAAATTAAGACAAGCTACAGGAGCTGGTATGATGGATTGTAAAAACGCTTTAGTAGAAGCTGGAGGAGATTTTGACAAAGCCATTGAAGTATTACGTAAAAAAGGACAAAAAGTTGCCGCTAAAAGAGCAGATCGTGATTCTAGCGAAGGAGCAGCAGTGTCTAAAATTAATGATGACAACACTGTAGGTGTAGCAATCGTTTTAGGTTGTGAAACTGATTTTGTTGGTAAAAACGAATCGTTTTTAGCATTAGCTAATCAATTTGCAGACATAGCAATTAACTTTGACACTAAAGAAGAGTTTTTAGCTGCTGACTTTGGAGGCATAACAGTTGCCGAAAAATTAGTTGAGCAAACTGGTGTTGTAGGCGAAAAATTAGAAATTAATGCATTTGAAAAATTAGAAGCTCCTTTTGTTGGTAGTTATGTACACATTAACAAAATTGGTGCTTTAGTTGGTCTATCTGAAAACACAGATAACTCAGAGCAAGTAGCTAAAGATGTTGCTATGCAAGTTGCTTCAATGGGAGCAACAACTTTATCTTATAAAGATTTTGATCCTGCTTATATAGCTTCAGAAACAGAAGCACGAATTGCAGTTATAGAAAAAGATAATATTGAGTTAGGTCGTTTAGGTAAAACACTTAAAAATGTACCTCAATACATTTCAATGGCACAATTAACACCAGAAGTTTTAGCTCAAGCTGAAGAAGATGCAAAAGCAGAATTAAAAGCTGAAGGTAAACCAGAACAAATTTGGGATAAAATTTTACCAGGTAAGATGGATCGTTTTATTTCTGATAATACCACTTTAGATCAAGAACAATGTTTATTAGATCAAAAGTTTATTAAAGATGAAAAAATGACTGTTGCAGAATATGTAGCCTCTAAAAATCTTTCAGTTACAGCATTTAAGCGTGTATCTTTAGGATAACAACTATTTTTTGCCATTCTGAGTATCACACTGAGCGCAGTCGAAGTGCGCAAGCGAAGAATCTCAATAAAAAAGCTTAAATTATATAAAACCACTACTTAACTTGTAGTGGTTTTTTTATGTTTAAAAATTATCCAAATTCTAATTTTAATGCCTTTCATTAAAATAAATATTTTATGTAGCTTTGCTAAACCTTGATTCTATAATTATAGAACTCTTATAAAAGGAAAAAACAATTATGAAATACAAACGCATACTCCTAAAATTATCTGGCGAAGCTTTAATGGGAAATCGTCAATATGGTATAGATCCAGAACGCTTATCAGAATACGCACAAGACATTAAAGCAGTAACCGATAAAGGAGTTGAAGTAGCTATAGTAATTGGAGGCGGAAATATTTTTAGAGGTGTTGCTGGTGCAATGAATGGTATGGATCGTGTACAAGGTGACCACATGGGAATGCTAGCTACTGTTATTAATGGACTAGCATTACAAAATGCTTTGGAAGATGCTGGTGTAAAAACACGTTTACAAACAGCCATTAAAATTAATGAAGTAGCAGAACCTTTTATTAGAAGAAAAGCAATGAGTCACTTACGCAAAGGACGTGTTGTTATTTTTGGAGGTGGAACAGGTAATCCTTATTTTACTACAGATTCTGCTGCAGTGCTTAGAGCTATAGAAATTGAAGCAGATGTGATTTTAAAAGGAACACGAGTAGATGGAATTTACAATACAGACCCAGAAAAAGATAGTACAGCAATAAAGTTTGATCACATTACTTTTGACGATGTGTTGCGTAAAGGACTAAAAGTAATGGATACTACTGCCTTTACATTAAGCCAAGAAAATGACTTGCCAATAATTGTGTTTGATATGAATACAAGAGGAAATTTAATGAAAGTAGTCACAGGAGAAAACATTGGAACTCAAGTAAGCCTATAAACAGCGTAAAGCTTTAGTATTTTAATTTGAAAACTTTTTGGCTTAATTTTTGAATTTAGCTTAGTAACAATAAAAAAATTTCAAAATGAACGAAGACATACAATTTATAAAAGACACTGCTAAAGAAGCTATGGAAAAAGCTTTAAATCATTTAGAAAAACAATTTCTAAATATTAGAGCAGGAAAAGCAAGTCCTGTAATGCTAGGAAGCGTTATGGTAGATTATTATGGTTCTAAAACACCATTAAGCCAAGTAGCAAACGTAAATACACCAGATGGTAGAACATTAACAGTACAACCATGGGAAAAAGGAATGCTGCAAGAAATAGAAAAAGCAATAATGGTCGCAAATCTTGGGTTTAACCCAATGAATAATGGCGAAACTATAATTATAAACATTCCGCCTTTAACAGAAGAGCGTCGATTAACACTAGCCAAACAAGCTAAAGCTGAAGCAGAAGATGCTAAAATTGGTGTTAGAAATGCTAGAAAAGAAGCCAATAACGATATAAAAAACTTGGATGATGCCTCTGAAGATATGCAAAATAATGCAGAGCAAGATATCCAAAAACTTACAGATAGCTATGTCACAAAAATAGACGACACTCTTGCTATTAAAGACAAAGAAATAATGACAGTCTAATAAAAATAAGCGACAGTAAAAAGTCGCTTTTTTTATACCTAAAACCTTTAATTAACGTTCTTTTGGTATGAAAGTAATTAAAACCCTCACAATTATTGCCTTTTTACAAATTAGCTTATGTAATGCACAAGACTACAAGTTTGTACCTAATAATCAACATTTATTAACCCAAGAGCAGTTAAAAACAATAAACTTGGTAATTACTCCAGACATACTTTTATTTTCCGAACGCGGAAAATTATTGCCAATGTCTAAACTAGAGTTAATGACAAATCCCGATTACAGACCCTTATTTTATGCAGATGCAAATGGTACTATTAAAACTGTAGTGTTTCAGAAAAAAAGCAATCATCCTATTTTAATTGAAAAGAATCCTGAAGCCGAGTTTACTGTAGGAGAAAAAGCTTTAGACTTTATAGTTAAAGATATTAATGGTAAAAATATTAAATTATCTGAATTAAGGGGAAAAGTAGTAGTCCTTAATTTTTGGTTTACAAAATGCCCACCTTGTATTGTAGAAATTCCAGAACTTAATGCACTTAAAGCAGAGTTTGAAGGACAAGATGTTGTTTTTTTAGCAATTACCTTCAACAAAAAAGAAAACGTAAAACAATTTTTAAAAACTAAAGAGTTTAATTATACAATGGGAGTTAATGCTAACGACGCTATAAGTACTTATGGTGTACAAAGCTATCCTACAAATATGGTTATAAACCAAAATGGTGAAATCGTATTAAAAGAAATAGGCTATAGAACAAATATAAAAAACGTATTAAGAGAGTCTATTAAATCTTTACTACAGTAACCTATGCGCAAACAAGCTTTATTTTTTCTTATTTTACTTATCTCTTTTAGGCTTGGCTTTGCACAAACACCAGAGGATAATTCTGTAACTAAAAATGATTCACTTCAAAAAAAACAACTCGTAAAACAAATTGGTAACGGGTTCTTTCCAACAAAATTCTGGAATTTTGATCTTCGTTATCTCATAAAATTTAATCAATACGAAGGGTTAAGAACAGGTTTAGGAGGTATTACTAATAACGATTTTTCAGAGAAATACCGAATAAATAGCTACGTTGTTTATGGTTTTAAAGATCATAATTTTAAATATAGAATTGGAGGCGGTTTTCGGGTTGCTCCTACAACAGAGACATGGGTTAACATATCTTACACAGACGATTTACAAGAAACAGGAAGCACTGTTTTTTTAACCGATAAGCGTTTCTTTCAGTTTTTTGAGCCTCGTTTATTAAATATCGATTTGTTTCATAAACATATTACAACAGCGGTAAATATTGAGCATACTTTAACACCAAAATTACTATCAGAAGTGGAGTTTGCTGTTAGTAATGTTAATACAACATACGCCTATTCTTTTAAATTAAACAACAAACTTTACAATGATTTTGAATATTCGAGTGCTAAAATCGCTTTACAATGGAGCCCGTTTAACACTTATGAGTTAGATAAAAACAAAACACTAAATACAACAAAAGAGGGATACCCTAAATTTACGCTACAATATACTAAGCATTTTAAAGGCGTATTAAATAGTGACTTTAATTTTTCTAAATTAGACTTTAGAGCTGTACAAAAATTCACTTACAACAAAGAGTCATTCTCTTTAATTACCTTAACTACAGGTTTATCTCGTGGAGACGTTCCGTTAACGCATTTATACCATTCTTATCCTAATAATATTACAAAAGAAACTATTTTGCAGCGTTTTTCTGTAGCTGGTATTAATAGCTTCGAAACTATGTATTTTAACGAATTCTTTTCAGATAAATTTGCTACATTTCAATTTAAACACTATTTAAAACCTTTTAATATTTCAACCCGATTTAAACCACAATTAGTTTTAATTACTAGAGCAGCTTTAGGAGATATGAATAATACCGAAAGACATCAAGGCATAAGTTTTTCGACTCTTAACAAAGGCTATACAGAATCTGGCTTCGAATTAAATAAGTTGCTTTTTGGTTTTGGGCTAAGTGCTGCTTATAGATATGGAGCATATCACTTACCAAGAACGGAAGATAATATTGCTTTAAAATTCACTTTTAATATTACCTTATAATTTTGTTTTTTTACTATTTGTAATCTATTGGTTTTCCATACCTTTGCGGCTACTTTAGAGTGTTATGGCTAAACTTAAAAAATCACAATTTTGGGATGTTGTTGCAAGACTAATTCTGCGCAATAAAATTGGCATTCTATTAAGTGTAATTACAATCACAATTTTATTTAGCACGCAATGGAAACACATGCGTTTTACTTACACTGAGGCTAATCTTTTACCAGACGACCATGAGGTAAACCTAGAGTATAATAGGTTTTTAGATATTTTTGGAGAAGAAGGAAACTTAATAATTCTTGGTGTAAAAGACGACTCTCTGTTTACTACCCAAAAACTAAATGCTTGGAACCAGTTATCGGATAGCTTTAGAG
This sequence comes from Lacinutrix salivirga, assembly GCF_053604675.1. Taxonomy (NCBI): domain Bacteria; kingdom Pseudomonadati; phylum Bacteroidota; class Flavobacteriia; order Flavobacteriales; family Flavobacteriaceae; genus Lacinutrix; species Lacinutrix salivirga. The sequence continues at coordinate 50,819 of NZ_JBSHNP010000086.1, read as the reverse complement.
ATTTTGATGCAGTAACTTCAGTTGTGTCTATAAAAGATTTACAAAAACTCACAAAAAACACCAAAGAAGAGCGTTTTGATTTAGAACCTTTTATAAAGGATTCTGTGTCTAACCAAAAAGAAATTGAAATCCTTAAAAACGACTTGTTTAAAAAATATCCATTTTACGATAATTTTTTGTTTAATAAAGAAACACAAACAGTTAGAACAGCTATTTATCTCAAAAAAAGCATTGTAAACACTCCTGCAAGAAAAGATTTTGTTACTGTCTTAACTCAAAAAATTGAAGCTTTTGAAAAGGCAAATAATCTCGATGTTAGAGTATCTGGTATGCCATATATTAGAACCTTAAATGCGCAAAATATTGTAGATGAAATAGGCCTCTTTGTTGCTGCTGCATTGTTAGTGACGTCTTTTATTTTCTTTTTGTTTTTTAGATCCTTTAGAGCTACGTTTATTTCGCTAATTGTGGTTTCTGTTGGTGTTATGTGGACTTTAGGAATACTGGGTTTACTTAAATATGAAATTACGGTCTTAACTGCATTAATTCCGCCTTTAATAATTGTTATTGGAATTCCTAACTGTATTTTTTTAATAAATAAATACCAGCACGAAGTAAAATCTCATGGTAATAAAGTAAAATCGTTACAACGTGTAATTACTAAAATTGGTAATGCAACATTAATGACTAATGTCACTACAGCCTCTGGTTTTGCAACGTTTATTCTAACAGAAAGTAAGCTATTAAAAGAATTCGGTATAGTCGCATCACTTAGTATATTAGCCATTTTTATTCTTTGTATTCTTGTAATACCAATTATTTATACCTTTTTACCTTATCCAAAAGAACGCCATTTAGAGCACCTAAATAAACGTTGGATTGGTGGATTTGTAAATTGGATGGAGCGTATGGTTAGAGAGCAAAGAATTGCCATTTACATAACATCGCTTGTCCTTTTAGTGACTTGTATTATTGGAATTTATCAAATAAAAATTTCTGGAAGTTTAATTGAAGACATGCCAAAAAAGGCAGAATTCTTCAAGGATATTCGGTTTTTTGAAAGTGAGTTTAATGGTATTATGCCATTGGAAATAATGATAGATACTAAACGCAAAAAAGGCGTTATGAAGTTGAGTACTTTAAAACGAATGGATGCTTTAGAAGAACTCATTTTAGAAACTCCAGAGCTGTCCAAACCTATTTCTGTAGTTGGTCTAGTAAAATACTCTAAACAAGCTTACTACAACGGAAATCCAAAATATTACCAACTGCCTTCGAGCCAAGAAAACAGCTTTATTTTATCGTATGCAAAAAACTCCTCTTCTGAAGCAAACTTGCTACAAAATTTTGTAGATAGTACAGGACAATATGCACGTATTACGACCTTTATGAAAGATATTGGAACCGATAAAATGAAACGTATCGAAGAAAATCTTTTAAATAAAATAAACAAAGAATTTCCTAAAGAAAAGTATGAGGTAACTATGACTGGTAAAGCCTTAGTTTTTCAAAAAGGAACAACGTATTTAGTCAAAAACTTAGCCATTTCGCTATCCTTAGCCATTTTACTAATTTCATTGTTTATGGCATATATGTTTCGTTCTTTCAGAATGATTATTGTGTCGTTAATTCCAAACTTGTTACCATTAGTAGTCACTGCAGGTTTAATGGGATTTATTGGTGTACCTATAAAACCTTCAACTATACTAGTATTTAGTATTGCTTTTGGGATTTCTGTGGACGATACTATTCATTTTTTAGCAAAATATAGGCAAGAGCTTCAAGCTAACCACTGGAAAATTAAAAAATCGGTTTATGGTGCCTTGCGCGAAACAGGAGTAAGTATGTTTTATACTTCTATTGTATTGTTCTTTGGGTTTTCAGTTTTTATAATTTCAAACTTTGGTGGTACAGTTGCTTTAGGAGCTTTAGTCTCTGTAACCTTACTATTTGCAATGCTTTCAAATTTATTGCTATTACCTTCATTATTACTTTCTTTAGAACGAAGTATTGCTAATAAAGAAGTGCTTAGAGAGCCAAAAATTAATATTATACCAGAAGAAAGTGATGACGAAACAACAGAAGATTCACTATAATAAATAACACAAAAAATTATATTTGTATTCAAAATAAATTTATAATGACAACAGTATATACAGTTTCTCAATTACTAAAACAAGACAGTGGTATATCCAACGTAGAAATTAAAGGTTGGGTAAGAACCTTTAGAGCCAATCGCTTTATAGCATTAAACGATGGATCTACACTAAATAATATTCAATGTGTTGTCGATTTTGAAAACACAGACGAGGCTATTTTAAAACGTATTACAACAGGTGCTGCAGTATCTATAAAAGGAGAATTAGTAGAAAGCCAAGGAAAAGGTCAAAAAGTAGAAATTTTGGTCTCGTCTTTAGAGATTTTAGGAGATTCCGATCCAGAAACGTATCCAATTCAACCTAAAAAACACTCGTTTGAGTTTTTAAGAGAAAACGCTCATTTACGCACTAGAACAAATACCTTTAGTGCAGTTATGCGTTTACGTTCTGCATTATCTTTTGCAGTGCATAAGTACTTTAATGATAATGGTTTTTATTATATGCACACACCAATTATTACAGGTAGTGATGCAGAAGGTGCAGGCGAAATGTTTAGAGTAAGCACATTAGACCAAAAAAATCCGCCATTAACAGAAGATGGCGAAATAGACCACTCCAAAAACTTTTTTGGCAAAGACACTAACCTTACAGTTTCTGGCCAATTAGAAGCCGAAACCTACGCAATGAGTTTAGGTAAAGTGTACACATTTGGACCAACATTTAGAGCAGAAAATTCCAACACCTCGCGTCATTTGTCGGAGTTTTGGATGATAGAACCAGAAGTTGCCTTTATGGATTTAGCTGGTAATATGGATTTAGCTGAAGACTTTATGAAATCTGTAATCTCTTACGTTTTAGAGCATAATGCAGAAGATTTAGAGTTTTTAGACAAGCGTTTATTAGATGAAGAAAAAACAAAACCACAAACCGAACGTAGTGAATTATCTTTAATTGAAAAATTAAAATTTGTAACCGATAACAATTTTAAACGTGTAAGTTATACTGAAGCTATAGACATTCTTAAAAATTCTAAGCCAAACAAAAAGAAAAAATTTAATTATATAATTGAAGAATGGGGAGCCGATTTACAGTCTGAACATGAGCGTTTTTTAGTCGAAAAACATTTTAAATGTCCAGTAATTTTATTTGATTATCCAGCAAATATAAAGGCCTTTTATATGCGTTTAAACGAAGACGGAAAAACAGTTCGTGCCATGGATATTTTATTTCCAGGTATTGGAGAAATAGTTGGTGGATCGCAGCGTGAAGAACGTTTAGAGGTCTTAAAACAAAAAATGGCTGTGTTAGATATTCCAGAAGAAGAGTTATGGTGGTATTTAGACTTGCGTAAATATGGGACAGCTGTACACTCAGGGTTTGGACTAGGTTTTGAGCGTTTAGTGATGTTTACAACAGGAATGACTAACATTAGAGACGTAATACCTTATCCAAGAACACCTCAAAACTCTGAGTTTTAATACTAATTTACAAGTGTAATAATATTTTCATAAAACAATCTAGTTTAGTCATAATCTAGATTGTTTTTTTTATTTTTATCTTAAATCAAATTTCAATAATGCTTAAGCAATATTTACAGTTTAAATTATCACAAAAATTATCTCCTCAACAAATACAGTTGATGAAGTTAATACAACTTCCTACGCAAGCTTTTGAACAACGTTTAAAGCAAGAATTGGAAGAAAATCCTGCATTAGAAAGCGGAAAAGAAGAATTAGAAAAAGATCTTGATGATGATTTTGATAACACGCAAGATGAGTACAATGATAATGAAACTATAGAAGCCGAAGATATTAATGTAGATGATTATTTGAGCGATGATGAAATACCAGATTACAGAACTCAAGCCAATAACTATAGTGCAGACGACGACGATAAAAGTGTGCCTTATGCAGCAGGAACTTCTTTCACACAACATTTAGTAAACCAACTTAATACGTATAGATTAAATGATGATGAGCGCGAAATTGCTCAGTTTTTAGTAGGTAGTGTTGACGATAGTGGTTATATACGTAGGTCTTTATCTGATATTATGGACGATTTAGCTTTTACGCAAAACATATATACCACAGAAGATAAAATAGAAAGTGTTCTAAAAATAGTACACCAATTAGATCCTGCAGGTGTTGGAGCACGAAGCCTACAAGAATGCCTAAGTATTCAGTTACATAGAAAAGAGCAAGCTCCAGATGTAGAATTGGCAACTAAAATTATAGATAAAGCTTTCGATCAGTTTACAAAAAAACACTATAAAAAGTTAATGTCTAAATTCGACATTACTGAAGAGCAACTTAAAGATGCCATACACGAAATAGAGCGCTTAAATCCTAAACCAGGAGGTTCTTATGCAGGTAATAATCGTATTGTAGAACATGTAGTGCCTGATTTTGCTATTAAAATTGTTAATGGAGAATTAGAGCTCACACTTAATGGAAGAAACGCACCAGAATTGCATGTTTCTAGAGAGTATAATAACATGCTAAAAGGCTATAAAGACACCAAGCAAAAATCTAAAGCGCAAAAAGATGCTGTGATGTTTATTAAGCAAAAACTAGATGCTGCTAAATGGTTTATTGATGCGATTAGACAACGCCAACAAACCCTTTTTGTAACCATGAGCTCTATTATGCATTACCAAAAAGAATATTTTTTAACAGGAGACGAACGCAAGTTAAAACCTATGATTTTAAAAGATATTGCAGACGAAATTGAAATGGACGTCTCCACAGTGTCTCGTGTTGCAAATAGTAAATATGTAGATACACCTTATGGCACAAAGCTTATAAAAGAATTTTTCTCGGAGTCTATGACTAATGATAAAGGTGAAGAAGTCTCTACGCGCGAAATTAAAAAAATACTAGAAACTGTTATTGAGGAAGAAAGCAAGAAAAAACCGTTAACAGATGAAGCTTTAGCAAAAATACTAAAAGAAAAAGGCTATCCCATTGCAAGACGTACAGTTGCAAAATATAGAGAACAATTGGATATTCCTGTAGCTAGATTGCGTAAGAAAATATAAATGAACACCATTCTAAAAAGCATATCATTTATATTTCATCCTATTTTAATTCCGCTATTAGCCGTTTTATTTTATTTTTCTAAATCACCTCGGTTTATTCCTGTACCTGTTATAAAAGCAAAACTAATTTCTTTAGTTATACTTACTATACTTTTACCTATACTTATCTTTTATTTACTTAAAACTTTAGGAGTCGCTAAGACAATTTATTTAAAAAGTACTAAAGAGCGTATTATTCCGCTTGTATTAAATGTAGTTATTTTATTGTTAATACTATTTAGAGTATTTCCTATAATGGAAATTCCTGAGTTATATTATTTCTTTTTAGGTGCACTTTGCTCTACAATAGCTTGTATTGTTCTTGCTTTTTTAAAATTTAAAGCGAGTTTACACATGGTCTCAATAACTGGGTTGTTTATGTTTTATTTTGCGTTAAGTCTCCATTTTAGTATAAATATCAACGGAACTTTAGCGATGGTCGTGCTTATTGTTGGCGCAGTTGCTACGTCGCGTTTACATTTAAAAGCGCATACTTATAGAGAGTTAATAGTTGGAAGTTTTATTGGTGTATTTCCTCAGCTTTTACTATTTAAATATTGGTTATAATATATAAAACAATAAACCTACTTTAATAGCGCTAGTCTCTAAAGTAACACCATCAATCTTAGCGTTATCAGAAAAAATAGGATTTAAGGCATAATACACATGAAAATTCCATGTGTTATAACCAGCACTTAAGGTTAAGCCATATTGAAAGGTGTTAAAATCTTCAATATCGTTGTATTTAAGCTTGCCTAAATCACCATCAAACTTAGTTGTGTGTGCAAATAAATAACCCATTTTAAAACCAGTATAAATCCGCCAAAATTGATAATCTTTTGCTGTAGAAGTTCGCCATCTATACTCCAAAGGCATTTCTAGTAAATGCATAGAAAATTTATTTTTTGTATAGCCTATATCCTCTTTATTTAAAATCGAATACTCTACAACACCATTCTCTTTATTTATTAGCATGTTTTGATTAAAGGAGTTAGCAGAATATCCTAAACCAATACCTATGGCTTTGTTACGTTGTTTATTTACAGGCATATCTTTTATAAAACCCAAATGAAAACCACTAGAAAATCCACTTTGAGACATTCCATTAATTTTATTAATTAAAAGATTATAAGTAATACCTACATAAAACTGATCTTCTTTATAGTTAGGATCGATACTTTGTAAGCTATCGTTTTGCGCATGTAAACTAGCAAAAGTTAATAGAAATAATATGATACGTGTTATTGATTTCATTTGTAAATAATCTAGTGTAAACTAAGTATATTTTAAATAGTACACAAGTTTAAATAAAATGTAATTATTTAAAATGTAAAAAGGCGTTTTGAATAAACAAAACGCCTTTTTATTTGTAATTTAAATATCTTATTTACCTATACTCTCACCTTTTTTGGTAGTATAATTAATTTTAAGTGCGTTAGCTTCTCTTAGTTCTTGCTTTACGTCAGAAATAATTCCCATATTAGCATCTTTATCAACTTTAAGAGCAACAATTAATTTGTTTTTTAATTCCTCTCTTAAAGGAGCTCTTTCAGCAGCAATAAACGCTTGAATATCTTTAACATCAGCAAACTTATCGTTTAACTGAATTCTTGCTTCTGTACCAAAAGTAGCTTGATAGTTTGAACTTGGCTCACCAATATAAATATAGCTGATTGGAAATTTTTTATCCAACTTTTCTATTTGGCTTGCCTTTGGCAATACATTTTTAATTTTAAGATTATCTTCTTTAATTACAGTTGCAACCATAAAAAAGAATAAAAGCATAAATACAATATCTGGCAGTGAAGCCGTTGAAATTGCAGGCAAATCTCCTGATTTTTTCTTATTAAATTTAGACATAATATTATTTATGTTTTGTGTTTTATCTTATTTTTTTGGTTCAGCTTCCGAGAATTTTTGAGGAATTAGAAGTTGAATTTTTTCTATTTTCTCTTTTAATTTCTCAGCATCTGCTTCATCTGTTCTTGGATCTGCTTCCATAGCAACTGCTTCAACAAAATTAATACCTAAATTAGGATATTCTCTAACAAACTCTCTATTTCTAAGCACGTTATATGCTGCTAAAATTTCATTTTGAACCGCAATATAAGTTTCATAATTTGTTGCTCTGTCATTTTGTAATGAGATAATTGCCTTATCAAAGTTGTCTGATGATTTTGGATTACGTTTTCCTTGGCATCTTTCACACTTTGTTTCTGGTGTTGTACCACCTCCATTATCTAAAAAATCTACTGCTTCCTTACGTAAATCTTTTAATTCAATAAGTTTTTCTTCTCCACCAGTCTTTAAATACAGTTGATTATTTCTATTTGCTGTAAGTTGGAAAATATTTTTCTCCTTAATAATTGGTGGCACCTCATTTGGATCAGGTATTGGAGGTAATTTTCTATTTAAACCAGAGTCTGTTGCAATGTCTGTTGTTACTAAAAAGAATATTAATAGTAAGAAGGCAATATCAGCCATAGAGCCTGCATTCACTTCTGGTGCTGCGCGTTTTGCCATAGTTTTCTATTTTATTAATTTTTTAACTCCAGAGGCTACCATTAAACCAACTGCAATAACAGATAAAAAGTAAAACAAATACAATCCTGCTCCTACCATTTTATCTCCAGCTGCAGATAATACTTCTCCGTCTCTCATTGGTTTTTCAATTCCTTTGGCAAACACGAAATAAGCGATTGCAAAAAGTAATAGAAAAGCACCTACATTAATTAACGTCTTTTTTAAAGTTGCAGGACTACTGAACAAGTTTTTAAGAATAAATACAACTACAAAGAATAATATAATACCAAGTATTGCATAAGCTAACCAAGCGATAGGATTAAAATATCCATCTACCATTCCTTGTTCTCCAGCTGCGTACGCATCCTGTAAAGACGTATCACCAACCATAAGTACTCTTACTAGAAAAACTACTCCTAATAAAGCTAATATAGCTACAACTATTTTTAAAATTTTATACATAATTATTTTATTTTAAAATTAGTTAATATTATTTTTTGTACTTAGAAAGCATATCCATTAATGATATAGAAGAGTCTTCCATGTCATTAACTATGCTGTCAATTTTCGCTACGATATAATTGTAAAAGATTTGAAGAATAATTGCTACAATAAGACCAAATACAGTTGTTAAAAGTGCTACTTTAATACCACCTGCAACTAATGCTGCATCCATTCCACCTGCTGCTTCAATTTTATCAAAGGCTTGGATCATACCAATTACTGTACCCATGAAACCAAGCATTGGCGCTAATGCAATAAATAAAGAAATCCAAGATACGTTTTTCTCTAGTTGTCCCATTTGTACTCCACCATAAGCAACTACTGCCTTTTCTGCAGCTTCTAAGTCACCATCTGCTCTATCTAATCCTTGATAGAATATTGAAGCTACAGGTCCTTTTGTATTTCTACAAACTTCTTTTGCTGCTTCGATTCCTCCAGATTGTAAAGCATCTTCAACATCTTGAGTTAATTTTTTACTGTTTGTTGTAGATAAGTTTAAAAAGATAATTCTCTCAATAGCAATCGCTAATCCAAGAATTAAACATAATAATACAATACCCATAAATCCAGGTCCTCCCTCAATAAAACGTTTCTTTAATTCTTGATGAAAACCAAGATCTTCATCTGCATTTGCATCTGCATTAGTATCATCTTGTGTTGTAGAGACTACTGTTGTTGCAATTGTTGCAGCATTTGTAGTCGCGTTAGCTGTTCCGAATGCCATGAAACATGCAATGGCTAGGATAGAAAATAATCTTTTCATTGTTCTTGTTCTTAATTTTATTAGTTAAAGTGTTTAAAGATATAAAAAAAATGCAATTAAAAAATTAAATGTGGTCTTTTAGAAAGTCTATAAAGCATAAACTTATAGTTTAAAAATACCACAATTTAGTTTAATAACTAGAATGTAAATATATTTAAAAAAAAACCAAATTATAAAAGAGAATGCAAATAACTTTTATTTTTTTTGAGGATTTAGCGGTTTATTCTCCATAAAGCATAACAATATCTCTATATAAAGTGTTAATTTAAAAGGACTTAAAAGCAAACTGCTTTTACTTAATTAGTGTACAATTAGCCTCAATAAAGGTAATTTACGGAGTGATTTTATACTGTTTTTACTCTAAACACTGTGTTTTATAATCATTATAGCTTTAAGAAATTAGAAGATTTACCTTACTTAAATCTTATATTATAATATCTAAAATTTTCTTTAACTTAATAGAAAGGACTGACTGCATCCATCCTTAAACAAGTAATTTTTACAAACAAAGTAACCTGAACCTCTAAATACAGGTTTGTTTTGTCTTTTATAAAATATAGCTTCAAGATTTTAACGGGATTGACTGCGTCCATCCCTAAATTGTAATCTTGGACAAGCATAGAAACCTAAACCTCTAAAATAGAGGTTTGTTTTGTCTTTTATAAAATATAGCTTCAAGCTTTTAACGGGATTGACTGCGTCCATCCCTAAATTGTAATCTTGGACAAGCATAGAAACCTAAACCTCTAAAATAGAGGTTTGTTTTGTCTTTTATAAAATATAGCTTCAAGCTTAGGCTTGGCTATATTTTATAAAAGAAAAAACCTGCAATTTACATTGCAGGTTTCCTTTTGCAGAGAGGAAGGGATTCGAACCCTCGATACGTTGCCGTATACACGCTTTCCAAGCGTGCGCCTTAAGCCACTCGGCCACCTCTCTAATTTTTGGCAAAAATAAACATTTTATGTCATTTCTCCTCTTAAAGAGGTTTCATAAATAGTTTTAAATGTTTCTGGTATATCGTCAACACCTAATAAGTACATCATTTTACATATTGCTGCTTCTGTTGTAATGTCTTTTCCGCTAATTAAACCTATTCGTTTTAATTTTTCGCTGGTTTCATATTGTCCCATTATTACGCTTCCTCCAGAGCATTGTGTTACATTTACTATATGAATTCCTTTTTGGATGGTTTCTTTTAAAAGTGAAATAAACCACTCTTCTGTAGAACAGTTTCCTGCACCATAGGTTTCTAAAATTATTCCTTTTAAGCCTTCCGTAGAAAAAATACAACGTAATAAATGTTCTGAAATACCTGGAAACAGTTTAACCAATGCAATATTTGTTTCTAGTTTTTTGTGTACAATTAAGTCTTTTCTTGGATTAGGTTTAAATAATTGCTCGTTATTTACTTTTAAATGCACTCCTGATTCTGCTAAATCTGGATAATTTAAACTGGCGAAAGCTTCAAAATGTTCGGCATTTATTTTAGTAGTCCTATTTGCTCTATAAAGTTTATATTCAAAATACAAACCTACTTCCTTTATAACTGGCTTGTTATAATATTGTAATGAGGCTATTTGTATAGAGGTAATTAAGTTTTCTTTTGCATCTGTACGTAAATCTCCAATTGGTAATTGAGAACCTGTAAAAATTACTGGTTTTGCTAAATGCTCTAGCATAAAACTTATAGCTGAAGCTGTATAACTCATAGTATCACTGCCATGTAAAACCACAAAACCATCAAAACTATCGTAATTATGTTCTATAACCTCAGCGATTTGAATCCAATATTTAGGCTCCATATTACTGGAATCTATTGGTTCTTTAAACGAATTGGTTTCGATATTACAGTCTAGCAATTTTAACTCTGGTATTTTTACTAGTAGATTATTAAAATCGAAAGCGCGTAAAGCTCCTGTTTCTGGATCTTTAATCATACCAATGGTTCCACCAGTATATATAAGAAGGATATTAGGTATGTGTTTTGTCATTTTTATATTTTAAAAACTGCTTTAGAGTTTTCGGTTGTAATTTCGGCAATCTTTTTGGCAGAAACTTCATAGATTTCAGAAAGTTTTTCAATTACCTTTATAATATAACTGCTTTCGTTACGCTTTCCTCTATAAGGTTTTGGTGCTAAATAAGGCGAATCTGTTTCTAAAACTATGTGTTTTAAGTCTATTTGATTTAAAAACTGATCTATTTTTCCGTTTTTAAACGTCGCTACGCCTCCAATTCCCAATTTCATATTATAAGAAATGGCTTGGTGTGCTTGCTCTATGCTTCCTGTAAAACAATGAAAAATGCCAAATAAATCGTCGTCTTTTTCTTCTTCTAAAATTTCAAAAATCTCATCAAATGCCTCTCTGCAATGTATTACTATTGGTAATTTATGTTGCTTTGCAAGTTTAATTTGGTATCTAAATGCCTCTTGTTGGATTGGTAATGTGCTTTTGTCCCAATATAAATCAATTCCAATTTCGCCAATTGCAAAAAACGGTCTTTTGGCAAGCATTTCTTCTACGTGAGCTAATTCTTCTTTATAATTATCTTTTACATGTGTTGGATGTAAACCCATCATTAAAAACACATGTTTTGGAAAATCGGCTTCCAACTGCAACATAGCATTGGTGTAGGTAGAGTCTATGGCAGGAATAAAAAATCGCTTAACATTAGCATCTATTGCGCGCTGTATCATTACTGTTCGATCCTCATCAAATGCTTCGCTATAGAGATGTGTATGCGTGTCTGTAATTATCATGTAGCAAAAATAAAAAAGTCCATTGGCTTAATAGCGTAAATTATTAGTTTTTTAGTTACTTAAAATAAACTGTGAGATTCTCTTTATTTACTTGTATTTTTAGTGCTGAAATATAATTTTTAATATGGACCATTCGCTTAGAGATTTTTTATACAATAAAGAATATGTAAGAGTAAAACTGAAACTCACTAAAACCAATCACTTTGAAGTTAGAGCAAGTATAAATGGTGTTTCTGGATTGTTTATTTTAGATACAGGAGCATCTAGTTCTTGTGTTGGATTTGAGAGCATTCCCTTTTTTAATTTAAAAGTGAAAGATAGCGATATAAAAGCTGCAGGAGCTGGAGCTATTGATATGTTAACTCAGTTTTCTAAATATAATACCTTAAAAATAGGACGTTGGAAAGCAGAGAAAATTCCCTTTGTTTTGTTTGACTTAACACATGTAAACACAGCACTTACAAGCCATAATGCTAAACCTGTACATGGTATTATTGGAGCAGATATTTTAAAGAAAGTAAAGGCTGTTATAGATTATAATCAAAAATATTTATATTTAAAGAAGCAATAAATACTGCAATTTTCTTACTTTTAAGTACTAATAATTTTTCCCTAAAAAAACTAAATGAGTCCAACTATTGTAATAGCAGACGATCATCCCTTAATGCTTAGAGGGCTAAAAGATTTTATCTCCTCTAAAGGTTATAATATAATTGGTAGTGCAGAAAACGGAAAAGAAGCTTATGGTCTAATTGCCAAATTAAAGCCAGATATTGCTATTTTAGATATTAGAATGCCTTTTAAAACAGGTTTAGAAATTGCTGAAGACTGTAAAGTTAACCGATTAGATACCAAAGTCATTCTTATTACTTTTGATAATGAAGAATATCTTTTTGATAAAGCAAAAGAAAATAATGTTTACGGTTATATTTTAAAAGAGTTTGCTATTGAAGAAATTGAAGCATGTATAGAACACGTTAAGCAAGGCCAACCCTATTTTAGTGAAGAAATTGCGTTGTACCTAAATTCTAAAAAAAGGCATACAAATTCCGAAATATTAGATTTGCTAACTCCTACAGAGCTTAAAGTGCTAAATTATTTAGCAGAAAATTGTACTAGTGCTCAAATTGCAGAACAATTAAGCTCATCTTCTAGAACTGTAGAAAAGCACAGAAGTAACATAATGAAAAAACTAGAATTAGAACGTTCTCCTAACGCTTTAACTGTTTGGGCAAACTTAAATAAAGAGTTGCTAAAAAACACGTAGTTATACCTGTTTTAGTTATCATTAAGTAGTTTATGTTTATAGTGCTATTAATCTCACTTATATAATGAAAAATCTAAAAGCTTTAAGTTATTAAATAACTTGAAGCATTTTTTTAGATTAATAATTTGCTAAATAAGAGCCATTTTTTAATAAATGAGCTGTCTTTAAAGAAAAAAAACAAATTATTTTATTTATTTTTGCGTGTAATGTATTGTTTTTCAGGTTTTTACAAAAATATACGTAGTTCTACGTATTTTATAATTCTAAAATAGTACTTATATTTACAGTGCTATTAATCATTTCTTGTAGGGAGAAAACTAAGAAAGCTCTAAGTTATTTTAACTTGGAGCTTTTTTTATTTAAAATAGCACTTGTGTAACCAATACTTTTCTATTTAGTATGAAAAATTTTTAATATAATTAATTATTAAGATACTGATAATCAATATATTATTAAAAAATACGTAGTTCTACGTATTTCATTATTCTAAAATAGTTATTATATTTACAATGCTATTAATCAATTCTATGATTACAATTTATTGGGTAAATTGTATTATAACAAAGTGCTATAAGAAGATACATCTTATAGCACTTTTACTTTCTAAAACTCTTTCTATTTTAAGTCAAAAACAACAAAAAATCATAAATATTAGTCTTTTTTAATCATTTTTAATATTTAATGTGTTGAATATCAAATAGTTCTAAAAATATACGTAGTTCTACGTATTTCACAGGTCGTAAATGTAGTTTACCTTTACATTGCTATTAATTAGTTCTTAGGGAGAATTATTTAAGAAAACCCTGCACTGTAATGGTGTAGGGTTTTATCATTTAATTATTACATGTTATGAAGGTGATTATAAAAAGAAATAAAGACATTTTACAATCCAATAAAATAAAAATGGCTTTAATAAGCGTAGTTTCTATTGTAGTAATTATTTTAAATTTAATTGTATTCTTTTAATATTTAGTTAGTTTATTTTAAAAGAAAAGCGCAAACAAAATAATTTTGTTTGCGCTTTTTTTTTATAAAAGGGTTTAGATTATAATTCTAATGCCTTTTTAATATTATTATCCATTAATAATTCTTCTGGATTCTCTAAAGCTTCTTTAACTGCAACTAAAAACCCAACAGATTCTTTTCCGTCAATTATTCTGTGATCATAAGATAAAGCAACAAACATAATTGGTCGAATTTCTACCTTACCATCTATTGCTACAGGACGTTCTACAATATTATGCATTCCTAAAATACCACTTTGTGGAGGATTAATAATTGGTGTAGATAACATAGACCCAAATACACCTCCATTAGAGATTGTAAAGGTTCCTCCTGTCATTTCATCTACAGTAATTTGTCCATCTCGTGCTCTAATTGCTAAACGCTTAACCTCAGATTCTATACCTCTAAACGATAAGTTTTCGGCATTTCTAATTACAGGTACCATTAATCCTTTTGGGCCAGAAACTGCAATACTAATATCTACAAAATCAAAGGTTTTCATTTCGTTTCCTTCAATCATAGAGTTTACTGCAGGATACATATGTAATGCTCTAACCACTGCAAGTGAGAAGAAAGACATAAATCCTAATCCAACGCCATGTTTTGCTTTAAATTCTTCTTTATATTGCTTACGCAAAGCAAATATTGGTGACATATCTACTTCGTTAAAAGTAGTTAGCATTGCTGTTGTATTTTTAGCTTCTACTAAACGCTCTGCTACTTTACGACGTAACATAGACATTCTAGAATTTGAAGAACTTCTATTCCCTCCAGTTGGTGTTCCCATAGAAGGTACTGCTTTTACAGCATCTTCTTTAGTAATGCGTCCATCTTTTCCTGTACCAGAAATAGAATAAGCATCCATATTTTTTTCAGCTAAAATCTTTTTTGCAGCAGGACTTGCCACTCCAGAGGCATATGTGCCTTGAGCAGGATTTGGTGCTTTCTCACCAGTGTTTGGTGTTTTTTCTTGTTCCTTTTTAAGGTTTTCTGCAACGTTACCATCGTTACTACCTTCATCACCACCTTCGTAAGTTGCTGGTGCATCGCCTTCTGGTTTTGCTGCACTAGTATCTATTAAACACACTACAGCTCCTACTTCTACAGCATCACCTACTTCTGCCTTTAGTGTTATTGTTCCACTAGCTTCTGCTGGTAATTCTAAAGTTGCTTTATCGCTATCAACTTCTGCTATGGCTTGATCTTTCTCTACGTAATCTCCATCTTGCACTAACCATTCTGCTATCTCTACTTCTGTAATAGATTCTCCTGGAGATGGTACTTTCATTTCTAAAATCATTGTCTTTGCTTTTTATGTTTTAGTTATTTTTTTAAGTTTAATTGTTTTTTGTTTTCTGAGGAAACATTTGAAAACCGCTCACTTTGTTTTGATTATCTAATAGAAAAAACACCTCACAAACACCATTCTCAAATTGCATGGTGTAAGTATGCGCGCCACGTTGTACTGTTTTAAGTGTTATTGATGTAATAGCACCTAAAGTTTCTGCTTTAATAGTTTTTTTAAAAAAAGCTTTTGTTCGCTCTAAAGGTGACACTTGTTGCATATTAGCATCAAACATGTTTTGAATACTAACCACATCTCCATTATTATAATGCTGTTTAAAAGTCTCTGCTACTTTTTTATAATTTGCTTTTTCCGTTTGGGCAAACGAAAACGTAAAACATAATAAAGCGAAAATTAATATATACTTTTTCATGGTTTCTATTTTTTTACTTGGTTGTTCTTTGTTTTATCAAACACATAATCAATAACTTCTTGATGACGTTTTTTAGATCGCACAGTACTACCAGCAGCTGGAGCTCCGTAAGGTCTTCTAGAGGCTATCCTAAATGTTTTTGCTTCATCTAAATGCATTAATATGTGGCTATAAGCTCCCATGTTTCTTGGTTCTTCTTGTGCCCAAACTATATCGTCTGCATTTTTGTATTTACTTAATATGTCTTTAATTTGATTTATTGGTAATGGAAATAATTGCTCTATTCTCACTAATGCAACATCTTCTCTTTTTAAATTCTCGCGCTCTTCATCTAAATCATAATAAAACTTACCTGTTAAAAACACTAATGTTTTAACCTTGTCTGCTTTAACAGCCTCATCGTCTATTAACATTTGGAAACTTCCGTTTGCAAATTCCTCAACTGTTGATACACATTTTGGATGACGTAATAAACTTTTTGGCGTAAATACAATTAATGGCTTTCTGAACTTTGCCAACATTTGACGTCTCAATAAATGAAACATATTTGCTGGTGTTGTACAGTCTGTAATATACATATTATCTTTAGCACAAAGCTGTAAATAGCGTTCCATACGTGCAGACGAGTGTTCTGCACCTTGACCTTCGTAACCATGAGGCAATAACATAACTAAACCATTTTGCAGCTTCCATTTGTCTTCTGCTGCAGATATATACTGGTCTAACATAATTTGAGCTCCATTACTAAAATCTCCAAATTGTGCTTCCCAAATCGTTAAGGTTTTTGGACTTGCCATTGCATATCCATAATCGAAACCTACAACACCATATTCTGATAATAAAGAATTATAGATAAAGAATCGGCCTTGATTATCGTCTATAGAGTTATGTAGTATTATTTCTTCTTCGCTATCTTCTACTTTTACTACAGCATGTCTGTGAGAGAATGTACCACGCTCAACATCTTGTCCTGATATTCTAACGTCGTAATTTTCTAATAAAAGTGTTCCATAAGCTAAATGCTCTGCCATTGCCCAATCTAGTCTGTTTTCGTCAAACATGGTTTGTCTAGACTCAATAAGGCGCGATATTTTACGAATGAATTTTTTATCTTTTGGAAGTTGAGAAATGATTTTAGTTATTTTTTCTAAACCTGCTTTTGGATACGTTGTATCTACAGGTGTCATCATCTTATCTTCTTCTACTGTAATATAGTTTTCCCATTCATTGCTCATAAATGGTGTAATCTCTGTTTTCTTAATTTTTCGAGAATCTTCTAATTTTTCTTCTAAAGTATTTTTATAATCCTCTTCTAATTTACTAACGTAACCTTTATCTATTATACCTTGTTCTATAAGCTTTTCGGCATAAATATCTCTTGGATTTCTATGTTTTGCTATTGCTTTGTACAATAATGGTTGCGTAAACTTAGGCTCGTCGCCTTCGTTATGTCCATATTTTCTATAGCCTAATAAATCAATGAAAACGTCGCGTTTAAATTTCATTCTAAAATGCAATGCAAATAAAACGCCATGTACAATAGCTTCTACATCGTCTGCATTAATATGTAATACAGGAGATAAAGTAACTTTTGCAACATCTGTACAATAAGTACTTGAACGTGCATCTAAATAATTGGTAGTAAACCCTATTTGGTTATTTACTACAATATGTATAGTTCCATTAGTTTTATAACCATCTAATTGTGCCATTTGCACAATTTCATAGACTAAACCCTGACCAGCAATTGCTGCATCTCCATGTACTATTATTGGTAATACTTGTGATGGATTATCTGGATATTTATCGTCTTGTTTTGCTCTAGATATTCCTTCTACTACTGCACCAACAGTCTCTAAATGCGAAGGGTTTGGAGCTATATTTAAGTTTATTTTTTTACCTGAATCTGTAATACGATCGCTAGTCCATCCTAAATGGTATTTTACATCACCATCAAACACTTTTTGCTCGTAATCTTTTCCATCAAACTCGCTAAAAATATCTTTTGCAGATTTCCCAAAAATGTTGGTTAACGTGCTTAAGCGACCACGATGTGCCATTCCCATTACAAACTCTTTAACGTCGTATTCCGAAGCTTTTTCGATTAAAGCATCTAATGCAGGAATTAAAGATTCTCCACCTTCTAATGAAAAGCGTTTTTGACCTACATATTTTGTATGTAAAAAGCTTTCAAAAGCGACAGCTTCATTTAACTTTTTAAGAATATGTTTTTTTTCTTCTGCGGAAAAACTAGGTTGATTATCGTTTACATTTAGTTTGCTTTGAACCCACTCTACGTGTTCAGGATTCCTTAAGTACATATATTCTATACCAATGGAATCGCAATAAATAGCCTCTAAATGTTTACGTATTTCTCTAAGCGTTTGTGCGCCAATCCCTAAAGCTTCGCCTGCATTAAAAACGGTATCCAAATCAGATTCTAATAATCCAAAATTTTCAATCTCTAAAGTTGGTGCATATTTACGTCTTGCACGTACAGGATTTGTTTTAGTAAATAAATGACCTCTAATTCTGTAACCATCAATAAGTTTTACAACCTGAAATTCTTTTTGAACGTGTTCTGGAACTTGAGTTGTAACCCCTTCTGCCACTTCTCCATTCATGCCATAGCTTTCGCTACCAAAGTCATAACCTTGAAAGAAGGCTCTCCAACTTGGCTCTACAGAGTCAGGGTTTTTTAGGTATTGGTCGTATAAATCAGCAAAGTATGCTGTGTGTGCTGCGTTTAAAAATGAATATTTATCCATATGATGTATTAGGCGTGTTCGCTTCAACAAAATTTTATCAAAAATACAACTTTTACTAAAATTAGTGATGCTTTTATTATATTTATAACATACTAAACTATTTAATTAGCAAAATTATGACTTTTTACTCTTCAAAAATATCTAAAAAAACCCTTTTCAGCCTTATTTTAATTATAGTTTTCAACTTTAGTTTTTCTCAAGATGATACTCCAAAAGCTAAAAGCGCATTTTGGGAAAATGTACGTTTTGGAGGTGGATTGGGACTAAGCACAGGCAATGGCTTTTTTAGCGCTACTTTAGCGCCTAGTGCTATTTACCAGTTTGATAATGCAATGGCACTTGGTGTTGGGTTAAACGGAACATATAACAGTAGAAAAAATGTTTATAATTCTACAATTTTTGGTGCTAGTATAATTAGTCTATACAGTCCTATTAGAGAAATCCAACTCTCTGCAGAATTTGAAGAATTGAATGTTAGTAGAAAATATAAAGGTAATTTTGCTACCATTGAAGATGAAAATTACTGGTATCCTGCCCTTTTTGTTGGTGGTGGTTACAGAACAAACAATATCACTGTAGGTGTGCGATATGATGTATTATATGATGAAGAAAGAAGTATTTATGCTAATGCTTGGGCGCCTTTTGTTAGAGTGTATTTTTAATACTATTTTTTTATTTAATATAGTTTTTAGAAACTAATTATTAAATATTGAGTTTTTTATGAACCAATTTGTACAAATTTTTAAAACTTATGACGCCAACTAATATTTTTTCATTAAACTCATTAAAAACAGATTTATGGAGCAAATTACAAAACTCCCTTAATGATTTTGACCCTAAAGATGACATAGATTTTTGGGCACAAACTAGCATAAAAAGAAATGCAGAAAGTGCTTTAACAAAAATTTCTAAAAACAATAATTTTATAAACAACAATCTTAATCCAGACCCACCAAATAAAGGAGATGGATTTAGAGCACTATTTGGCTTACAAATCTTAATAGGATATAAAATAAGATTTAAAGGCACAGCTAGTATTGGTACAGGATACAGATTTGGAGATTTTGGCATCACTAATTCGCTTCATTTTGCAGCTTATAATCACGGTTTAGGTGTTGGCGCAAATAATAAAAATTTTACAGTAGATATTACAGCAGCTGTAAATTTAACTGTTGGTGGTGGACAAGGGGTTCCTTTACAATCTTACTCATCTAATTACAATTCTCCAATTCCTAGCTTAAATACTTTTAAAAACTCTTTTAGCTATGGACAGCTATTAACTTGGAATTCTAATATCAATAAAAATAGTTTTTCTTTAGACGATATTCAAAGACAAGGCATGATAGGCTTTAGGCTAGGCGATTTTAATGTTAGTAGTAACAACGATACTAAACGACTTTATTTTGGTGATGGTGGAGATAGATCCTGGACTGGTGGCATTTCTGTTGCCACACCATTATTTGAGGTTGGCTTTCAAGATTTTTCTGGAGATTATATAAAGGATGCTGAAAATGAAAAAGAGTTAGAGAGTTTAAAAAAACAGATAAAAAAGATAAAAAACTCTACTTTATCTAAAGATGAGAAGAAAAAACAATTAGATGTTTTAAAAAAAGAATTAAAAATCTACACCAATAATAATGATAATAAAAATTTCCATACGCAAACCAAATTCCAACAAAATCTAAACAAAGCTTCTACTTATTTTAGAATTAACAATAACGGTAATAATGCAACTATCGATTTTATTGGAGACGCCTGGTTACAAAATGCAATACACAAAGGAATTAAAGATTTACGTTTTGATTATCAACATAAAAAAATTGATATATGGAGTGGAAAAAACTGGTAATAATTTGTTTATTGTTATCATGCATTAGCTGTATTAGTTTTTATCGTCATCCAGAAGGTGGATTTAGACCTAAAAAACCAAAATTTAGCCTTGACAAAGAAGTTTTTAATTTTAATAATAAAATTGATACGTTGGCTATATATACCAAAACAGATACTTTAAAGTATGGGAAATATAAAAGTGTTTTTTATTTTAAATTTTATAATAATGGAAGGTATTTTGAAAATGGCTTTAAACCAAACGTAGGGATTAACAAATCAAATCTTTATCCTACCACTATAGGGTATTATAATACTTATAACGATTCAATAAAATTAGAATTCTTTTGGATTGATGCAACAAATGTTTATGATACTGAATATGTTTTATTAAATGGAATAATAAAGGGAGACACTCTCATTTTCGACAATAGGTTTGTAAAGGGAGATAAAGATATATATATAAAACAAAAACTAGATTTTATACCAAAGCCATCTAATTGGTAATTTAAAAGAATGATGAAATGAAAAAACTGGTAATATTTAGCGCACTATTATTATGTATTAGCTGCATTAGTTTTTACCCTCATCCAGAAGGTGGTTTTAGACCTAAAAAACCAAATTTCACTTTAAGCAAAGAAGAATTCAAGTTTAATAATAAAATTGATACCACTGCAGTATATAGTAATCTTGATACTTTAAAATACGATATTTACAAGACTGTTTTTTATTTAAAATTTCATAATAATGGTAGGTTTTTTAAATTTAGTAAAAACACAAAAGATATTATAAATAAGTCTAATTTAAAACCAGGTAACATAGGTTATTATAATATAAACCACCAACTTATTACAATAGAATATTTCAGTATTGACCCTTACAATAAACATAATACTGAGTATGTAAAGCAAAGTGGAATCTTTAAAAATGACACCATTTTTATTAGAAAAAAATATTGAGACAACTTACATTGAAACATACAAAAAACAAAAATTAGATTTTACACCTAAACCATCTAATTGGTAACATAGTATTCAAAAAAAATTAAGAGTACTCTTTTTTATACCATACCTTCTGCCACTCACGTTGTAAAATTAAAAAAGTGACCTCTTCAGAAAGCGTTAAGGTATCGCTACCATCTAGCGCTTTTATTTTATTTTCAGACACGTCTATTATATAGAGTAGGTTTAAATACTCTACAAATTTTTCTTGTATTAATCTGTAAACCGTTTCATGAAGAATGAGTTTTAAACTGGTTGGCAAAATATCTTCATCAAAATCTAAATCTATATTGGCTAATAAAAAATCTTTATTAAGCTGTTTAATTAAGTTTTGGTAGAGCGAAAGTGTATTTGCTTCTTCTACTAAAGCATCGAAAGTTACAGGTAAACTCATTACACTGTTCTGTTCATTAATTCGTTACCAAACTGCTTTAAATTGGTTTTATTTTCTTCAGAAATACTCAAAGTATCTAACACAGAAAAGGCTTTATTCGTATAGTTTAAAATTTCTTTTTTCGTGGCTTCTGCTGCACCTGAAGCTTCAAAAATAGAGGTTACTGTTTCTATTTTTGTAGTTGTATCTAAACTTATTTCGTTAAATAAATGCTTTAACTTAATTTGTTCTTCTTCAGCAGAAAACTCTAAGGCTTTAAGGTATAAATAGGTTTTTTTATTTTCAATAATATCTCCTCCTACTTGCTTTCCAAAGGTTTTTGGGTCTCCAAAGGCATCTAAATAATCGTCTTGAAGTTGGAAGGCTATACCTAAATTTCTTCCAAAGTCATAAATAGAATTTTGGCATTTTAATGACGCATTGGCAACAATTGCTCCCATTTTCATGGCTGCACCAACCAAAACTGCTGTTTTGTATTCTATCATTTTTAAATATTCTGGGATAGTGACATCGTTTCTGGTTTCAAAATCGATATCATATTGCTGCCCTTCGCAAACCTCTAAAGCGGTTTTACTAAATAATTTTGCTAAATCTTGGAACACCTTTGGCTCGTAGTTTTCAAATAGTTGATAGGCCTTAATTAACATAGCATCTCCAGATAAAATGCCTGTATTTAAATCCCACTTCTCGTGGACTGTTGCTTTACCTCTTCGCAAAGGCGCAGCATCCATAATATCATCGTGCACCAAAGAAAAATTATGAAAAACCTCAATGCTTAACGCCGCATCTAAAGCATGTTTATAATCCGAGTTAAAAATATCTGCAGTCATTAAAGTTAAAATAGGTCGCAAACGTTTTCCACCTAACTCTAAAATGTAATTTATAGGTTGGTATAAGTTTTCAGGCTGTCTGTGTGTAGTAAATTCCTTTAAATAAGAAATAAAGACATCATGATAATACAATGTGTTTTTCATGCTGCAAAAATAATCGATAAAATTTTAAGTGTTTACAAAAATTGAAGCAAATGTTAAATAAACATTAAAACTATGGAAACTTTATTTGTTTTTAAAGTTTCCTGTTGTACATTTGCACCCAAATTATGAGAGAAAAAATAATACATAAAGCTTCAGAATTATATCTAACACTTGGATTTAAAAGTGTTACTATGGACGATATTGCCAATGAAATGGGAATTTCTAAAAAAACGATATACGTTCATTTTAAAAATAAAACGAAGTTGGTTGAAGCTGTGACGTTTAATCTTTTCGATACTATTTGTAATGGTATTGACTGTATTTGTAATACCAGCAAAAATCCTATTGAAGAACTTTACGCTATTAAAATGTTTGTAATGCAACATTTAAATAATGAAAAAGCATCTCCACAACACCAACTAAAAAAGTACTATCCGCTTATACATAATGTTTTAAAAGTTAAACAGTTTGAAAAAATGCACGATTCTGTAAAAGAAAGTTTACAACATGGTGTAAGCACAGGTGTATTTAGAGAAAATATAGATGTAGAGTTTATTTCGAGAATGTATTTTACAGGTATGACCGGAATTAAAGACAGTATGTTTTTTCCTCCAGAGCATTTTAGCATGGAGTATTTAATGGAAAGTTACCTAGAGTATCACCTACGTGCAATTGTTACCGAAAAAGGAATGACCATTCTCAACAATTTTGTAAAACAAAACCAACTACAATAACCAAATGAAACATTTTTCATTACTTCTTTTTTTAATGTTTACAGTGTTTTTAAATGCACAACAACAACCGTATTCTTTTAGTTTACAAGAAGCTATAGATTTTGCATTAGAAAATAACAGAACCGCAAAAAAAGCAACACGAGACATCCAAGCTGCTAAAGAACAAAAATGGGAAACTATAGCCACAGGTTTACCACAATTAAGTGGCGCAATTAGTTATACTAATAATATCGAACAACAATTTCCTGGTATAGATTTTAATGGAGATGGCGTAGTCGATTTTGGAGCAAAACAAAACGTTACACCATCTGCAACTTTAAATCAGTTGCTTTTTGATGGTTCTTACTTAGTGGGATTACAATCTGCAAAAGTATTTTTAGAAATCTCTAAAAATGCAAAAGTTAAAACGGATTTAGAAATTAGAAAAGCAGTAATAAACACGTATGGTAATGTGTTGTTAGCAAATGAAAGTATTATTATTTTAAACAGAAATATTGAGGTTTTAGAGAAAAATTTAAACGAAACAACTAAGATTTTTGAAAATGGTTTAGGCGAAGAAGAAAGCGTTGAGCAACTTAAAATTACATTATCTAGTATTAATAGTAGCCTAAATAACACCAAGCGTTTAAAGGAAATTGCTTATCAAATGCTTAACCTTACTCTAGGTATAGATGTTAACTCAGAAACAGTATTAACCGATTCTTTAGAAACTTTAGCGCTACAAAACATGTCCTTAGAGCTATTAGAAGCCAATGAAGAAGTTGAAAATACAATAGATTATAAAATTGCTGAAAACGATAAAGTCTCTAAAGAATTACTTGTAAAATTAGAAAAAAGCAAATTTTTACCAACCTTAAGTGGGTTTTTAACAGGCTCTTATATTGGCAATAATGATAAGTTTAGATTTTTAAACGAAAACCAGGTTTGGGCAGGAACTGCTGCTTTTGGATTAAACCTAAGCATCCCAATTTTTGATTCTGGATTAAAAAGTGCAAAAACCCAACGTGCAAAAATTAATCTTGAAACTGCCGAAGACAATCTTATTGAAACCGAACAACAAATTAAACTTCAAATTGCAACTGCTAAAACCAATTATCAATTTGCAATAGAAGATTACCAAAATAAAAAAGAAAATTTAGCACTTGCAGAGCGTATTGAGCGTAAAAACCAAACTAAATTTTTTGAAGGTGTAGGTTCTAGTTTTGAGTTAAGACAAGCACAAACACAACTTTACACTGCACAAAATGAATTGTTACAAGCAATGGTAGATATTATAAATACTAAGGCAGAATTAGAAACAGTTTTAAATAATACCAACAACTAATCACTACTCATAAACTTTACACACCAATGAAACATATACTATCACTACTAATTGTAACACTAATAGTAACTTCTTGTGGCCAAAACAAAAAACAATCTATTGACGATGTTATTGCTACCAATAACTTAGAAACTATAAGACAAAAACGCAAAGAAATAGTTGCTCAACAACAAGAAATTGCAGCAAAACTAAAACAACTAGATACTAAAATTCAAGTTTTAGACACTACTAAACGTGTGCCTTTAGTAACCACTTTTACTGCAAAAAATGATGTTTTTAATCATTTTTTAGAACTACAAGGTAGTGTGAGTACAAAAAACAATTTAGTGCTCTACCCAGAATATTCAGGCATTCTATCTCGTGTATATGTAAAAGAAGGACAAAAAGTAAGTAAAGGACAAACCTTAGCAAAAATTGAAGATGGTGGACTAAGCCAACAACTAGCACAAACACAAATACAAGCTAATTTAGCTAAAACTACTTTTGAGCGTCAACAACGCTTATGGAACCAAAAAATAGGTAGTGAAATACAATATTTACAAGCAAAATCCAATTACGAAGCGCAAGCAGAAGTGGTTAATCAAATTAAAGAACAAATTAGCAAAACAATAGTTAGAGCACCTTTTTCTGGCACAATAGACGATGTAATTACAGACCAAGGT
The DNA here is from genome assembly GCF_053604675.1 of Lacinutrix salivirga. Taxonomy (NCBI): domain Bacteria; kingdom Pseudomonadati; phylum Bacteroidota; class Flavobacteriia; order Flavobacteriales; family Flavobacteriaceae; genus Lacinutrix; species Lacinutrix salivirga. Next base: position 25,416 of record NZ_JBSHNP010000086.1, on the reverse strand, counting down.
AGTATGGTAGGTGCAGGACAAACTCAACTTATGCGTATAGTTAATTTAGACGATATGTATATAGAAACCGAAGTACCAGAGCGTTATATAACAGATGTTAAAAAAGATAAAGCTGTAGAGGTTATGTTTCCTGTTTTAGGAAAAACTATACAATCTAAAATACGCCAAGCTGGAAGCTTTATTAATCCTGCAAACAGAACATTTAAAGTAGAAATCGCAGTACCAAACAAGGATAAAGACATTAAACCAAACTTAACTGCAAGACTTAAAATTAACGACTACACTAATGAAGATGCTATATTGATTAAACAAAGTATAATATCAGAAAACGCAAATGGCGAACAATATGTTTATGTTATTGAAGGTAAAAAAGAAAATGGAGAAGGAACCGCTAAACGAGTTATCATAGAAACAGGTAAAACACAAGGCGATTTTATAGAGGTTTTAAAAGGCATTGATGACAATGCAGAACTTATTGAAGAAGGAGCAAGAAGCGTAAAAGATGGTCAGACTGTTAAAATAACCAACCAAAACTAAGACCAATGGCAAATAAGAAAAACAAAAAAAAGGTCGATAAAGAATTTGGTTTATCTTCTTGGGCAATAAATAATAAAACCACAATGTATGTGGCAATTATTATATTGCTATTTTTAGGTGGCTCTGCGTATTTTAGTATGCCACGAGAGAGTTTTCCAGAAATTAAAGAAACTAAAATTTATATTAGTTCTCTATTTCCTGGTAACACAGCCGAAGATATAGAAAAACTCATCACAGATCCTTTAGAAGATAAAATAAAAAACGTGAGTAACGTTGTCGAAATCAATTCGACATCGCAAGAAGATTACTCAATGATTATTATTGAATTTGACGAAAAAATAACCGTTGAAGAAGCAAAACAAAAAGTTAAAGATGAAATTGATAGTGAAACTTCTGGAGAAGATTGGCCAACATTTAATGGCGCAAAAGTAGAACCTAATGTTTTTGATTTAAGTATGAGTGAAGAGATTCCGATACTTAACATTAATATCTCAGGAAATTACCCTGTTCAAAAATTAAAAGAGTTTGGTGAATATTTAGAAGACGAAATTGAAGATTTAGACGAAATTAAAAAGGTAGATATTCGTGGTGCTCAAGAAAAAGAAGTTGAAGTTGCTGTAGATGTCTATAAAATGATGGCTTCTAAAGTTAACTTTAACGATATTACAGGAGCCATTAGTAATGGAAACATGACGATGTCTGCTGGTAATTTAATTACAAGTGGCCAACGACGTACAATACGCATTATTGGAGAAATTGACCATCCAAACGATTTAGAAAATTTTGTTGTAAAGTCGGAAAATAACAACCCAATTTATTTAAAAGATGTTGCAGAAATTTCTTTTAAATCTAAAGACAAAACTACTTACGCAAGAGAATTTGGAGAAACTGTAGTGATGCTAGACGTTAAAAAACGAGCTGGTAAAAACATGGTTGCAGCTGCAGAGCAAATTGAGACTATTGTAAATGATGCTAAAAAAGATGTATTTCCTCAAGATTTAAAGGTTACAATAACCAACGATCAATCACCTAAAACAATTGGTCAAGTAGATGATTTAGTAAACAATATCATATTTGGTATTATACTAGTGGTTACGGTTTTAATGTTCTTTTTAGGGTTCAAAAACGCACTATTTGTAGGTTTTGCTATCCCAATGTCTATGTTTATGTCTTTGCTTATTTTAAATGCATTAGGCTATACTATGAATACCATGATTCTGTTCGGATTAATTATGGGACTTGGTATGCTTGTGGACAATGGTATTGTTGTAGTCGAAAACGTCTATCGTTTAATGGAAGACGAAGGCATGAGTAGAGTTGAAGCTGCAAAAAAAGGAATTGGCGAAATTGCATTTCCTATTATAATTTCTACAGCAACAACAGTAGCTGCTTTTATTCCTTTAGGCTTATGGCCAGGAGTTATGGGACAATTCATGAAGTATTTTCCAATTACACTTTCTGTAGTTTTGGGCTCTTCATTAGTAGTTGCCATTTTCTTTAACTCGGTTTTAGTCTCTCAATTTATGACTACCGAGGATAAGGATATGCCACTAAAACGCATCATAAAAACATCAGCAATAGTAGCAGTAATTGGGTTACTCATTTTAATTTTTGGTGGTGAATTTAGAGGCTTAGGTTCGGTAATGGTTTTTACAGCGATTATGCTTTGGGTTTATCGTTTAATTTTAAGGAAAATGGCTAATCGCTTTCAAAATAAAACATTGGTTCGTTTAGAAAATTTTTACGAAAAAACTATTTCAGTTGCTTTAAAAGGATATCGACCTGTAATAATTTCTATTTCTACTCTATTATTATTAATAATTGCATTTATGGTTTTTGGAGGTTCAGTAGCTTCACAAAGAACAAAAATTGAATTTTTCCCAGATAATAAACCCAACCAAATTATTGTTTATATAGAATATCCAGAAGGTACAGATATTAATAAAACCAATGAAATCACAAAGGACATAGAGGAAAAAGTATATAAAATAATTAATGATCCTATGTATATTAAAGATGGTGAAAACTTTCTGGTAGAAAGTGCTGTCTCTCAAGTTGGTGAAGGTGCAGGGAATCCACAAACTGATGGTGGATCTGCTGCCGAAATGCCACACAAAGGTAAGATCACTGCGTCCATGCGTGAGTATAAATATAGAAATGGTGCAGATAGCCAAGAGCTTCTTAAAAAAGTACAAGAATCTTTAGTAGGTATTTATCCTGGTGTATTAATCTCTGTAGAGAAAGATGCAAATGGTCCGCCTGCTGGTGCACCAATTAATATCGAATTACAAGGTGATGATTATGATGAGTTAATAACCACTGCAGAAAATATTCGCGAGTTTATAAATACTAAAAATATCGAAGCCATCGATGAGCTTAAAATAGATGTTAATAAAGATAAACCAGGCATGCAAGTTATTGTTGACCGTCAAAAAGCTGGTGAATTAGGTGTAAGCACAGGGCAAGTAGGCCAACAATTACGTAACTCTATTTTTGGTGCTAAAGCTGGTATTTACAAAGAAGATGGCGAGGATTATGATATTTACGTGCGTTTTAACGAAGATTTGCGTTATAACACAAGTGCGTTATTTAATCAAAATATAATATTTAGAGATATGGCCTCTGGTCAAGTTAGAGAAATCCCTGTATCTACACTTGCCAAACAAAAAAATAATTCTGGTTTTAGTGCCATTAAACATAGAGATGGCAATAGAGTAGTTACTGTGTATTCTGCATTAGCTCCTGGATTTACAGATGCTGGAGCAGTTGTGAGTCAGATTCAAGAAGAAATGAAAAGTTTCGATAATCTCTCTAAGACTATTAAAATTGATTACACTGGTCAAATTGAAGAACAAAACAAGCAAATGGAATTTTTAATGGGAGCCTTTTTTACTGGGTTAGCATTAATATTTTTAATCTTAATTTTTCAGTTTAACTCCGTTTCAAAACCTACAATTATAATGATTGCTATCTTTCTAAGCTTAATTGGTGTATTTGGAGGCATTGTAATTACAGGAGCTCCTTTTGTGATTTTAATGACCATGATGGGAATTATTTCACTTGCAGGTATTGTAGTAAATAATGGTGTTGTACTTTTAGATTATGCACAATTATTATTAGACAGACGTAAAAACGAATTGGATTTAGATGAAGAGGAGTACCTTCCTAAAAATGAATTATTAAGTCAAATAATTAAAGCAGGAAAAGCGCGTTTACGTCCTGTATTATTAACTGCAATTACAACTATATTAGGATTAATACCACTAGCCATTGGTTTAAACATTAACTTTTTTACGCTATTTAGCGAGTTCAACCCTAATATTTATATTGGTGGAGATAACGTTATTTTTTGGGGACCATTAGCTTGGACAGTAATCTACGGCTTATTTGTAGCAACATTTTTAACACTAATAGTTGTGCCAATATTATTTTACTTAACTATGTTGTTAAAAATGTGGATTAGACGTAAATTTTCTTCAACAAAAAACATTCAAAACGAAGATGCTAACGAGAATATACATTTGGAAGCACCAATAGCTGAATAAATACTAAAAAAAATCCGAAGTAAATGCTTCGGATTTTTTATTAGTAAATCATATAACTTATGTAAATTTGCACCTTTAAAATCATTTTATGTACAGAAGTCATAATTGCGGCGAATTAACTGCAACACATATAAATACAGAAGTTACCTTATCTGGTTGGGTTCAAAAATCTAGAGATAAAGGGTTTATTGTTTGGGTAGATTTACGAGATCGCTACGGCATTACTCAGCTTGTTTTTGATGAAGAACGTACCTCTAAAGACCTGCTTGAAAAAGCACAGAAATTAGGTCGCGAATTCGTTATACAAGTTAAAGGTACAGTCATTGAGCGTACTTCTAAAAATCCGAATATGCCAACTGGTGATATTGAGATTTTGGTTGCGGAATTAACTATTTTAAATGAAGCACTCCTACCTCCTTTCACCATTGAGGATAAAACAGATGGTGGAGAGGATATTAGAATGAAATATCGCTATTTAGACATAAGAAGAAACCCTGTTAAAAACAGTCTTATTTTTAGATCAAAAGTCACTCAGGAAGTCAGAAACTATCTATCAAACGATGGTTTTATTGAAGTTGAAACACCTTACCTAATAAAATCTACACCAGAAGGTGCAAGAGATTTTGTTGTGCCTTCTCGTATGAATGAAGGTGAATTTTACGCATTACCACAATCGCCACAAACCTTTAAACAACTATTAATGGTTGGTGGAATGGATAAATACTTTCAAATAGTAAAGTGTTTTAGAGACGAAGATTTACGTGCAGACAGACAGCCAGAATTTACACAAATTGATTGTGAAATGGCATTTGTTGAACAAGAAGATATACTTAACGTTTTTGAAGGTTTAACACGTCACTTACTTAAAGAAGTGAATGGTGTTGAAGTTGATAAATTTCCAAGAATGCTGTACGACGATGCTATGCGTTTATACGGAAACGATAAACCAGACATTAGATTTGGAATGGAATTTGGCGAATTAAATGCAGTGACACAGCATAAAGAATTTGGTGTTTTTAACACTGCAGAATTAGTTGTTGGTATTGCAGTTCCTGGCGGAAACGCTTATACAAGAAAAGAAATAGATAAATTAATCGATTGGGTAAAGCGTCCGCAAGTTGGTGCTTTAGGCATGATTTATAGTCGTTGTAACGATGATGGAAGTTTTAAATCTTCGGTAGATAAATTTTATGATCAAGACGATTTAGCAAAATGGGCTGAAATTACTGGTGCAAAACCAGGTGATTTAGTTTGTGTATTGTCTGGCGAAACTAATAAAGTACGAGCACAATTAAGTGCTTTACGTATGGAGTTAGCAACGCGTTTAGGCTTAAGAGATCCTAAAGTTTTTGCTCCACTTTGGGTAATTGATTTTCCATTATTAGAATTAGATGAAGAGACTGGACATTACCATGCAATGCACCATCCATTTACTTCTCCAAAACCAGGTCAATTAGAATTATTAGATACTAATCCAGGCGAAGTAAAAGCGAATGCTTACGATTTAGTATTAAACGGAAACGAAATTGGTGGTGGATCAATACGTATTCATGATAAAGCAACCCAAGCCATAATGTTAAAGCATTTAGGGTTTAGTGATGAAGAAGCTAAAGCGCAATTTGGGTTTTTAATGGATGCTTTTGAGTATGGAGCACCTCCACATGGTGGATTAGCGTTTGGATTAGATAGATTAGTTGCCATACTTGGTGGACAAGAAACAATTAGAGATTTCATTGCGTTCCCAAAAAATAATTCTGGACGTGATGTTATGATTGATGCTCCTGCTCCAATTGATAATGAGCAACTTGCAGAATTGAGTTTAAAACTAAATTTAAAATCATAATATGCAACCTTTTTTTGTAATACTGTTCTTAATAATTGCTTTTTGGTCAGTTTTTACTTCATTTAAAGCTATGTTTCTTATTCTTACTAAAGATTTTCAAGGAGATAAAATAACTTGGGTTTTAATTGTAATGATTGGAATAATTGGTCCTATTTTATGGATAACAAAAGGGAGTAAACTTATTTCAAAATCATAATAATAAGCTATCTAAAAATTCATTAGACTATCGACCTGAAATAGTTTCAGATTCTGAAATTAATTCTAATCAAAAAACAGTACGTTTTGTTACAGTATTTCAGTAATTTTAATTCATGCCAAAACAACAATTAATAAAACGGTTTTTAAAATGGAGATACAAGCACATCTCTCAAAAAAACTTTGTTTTTATTTTAAGTTTATTGGTTGGCTTATTAGCAGGTTTGGTGTCTGTAACCATAAAAAACATCACTTATGCTATAGAGGCACTTTTAGAAAAAGGGATTGTTTTTTCTCAAAACCAGTTGTATTTTATTCTTCCTGTTATTGGGTTATTATTGGTGTATTTGTTTACTAAATACATTGCTAAAAAACCTATTGAACACGCAATTCCGTCTATATTATATTCTTTATCAAAAAAAGGAGGCATTTTAGCGAGAACAAAAATTTACTATCCATTAATAGCTGCGCCTTTAACGGTTGGTTTTGGTGGATCTGTTGGATTGCTTGGGCCTGCTGTAGCTTCTGGAGCAGCATTAAGTTCTAACTTAGGGAAATTGTTTCATATAGATAGAAAGACCAGAACATTATTAATTGGTTGTGCTGCTGCAGGAGCTATTTCATCTATATTTAAATCTCCTGTAGCTGCCATTATATTTGCTGTCGAAGTTTTTAGTTTAGACCTTACGTTCGCTTCATTATTACCTTTGTTACTAGCCTCTGTATCTTCCGTATTAACGTCTTATTTCTTTTTAGGAGATGATCTTCTTTTTAACTTTAATTTTTCAGATAAATTTGAAATAAAAGATACTTTATTTTACGTTGCATTAGGTATTGGCACTGGAGTGGCGTCAATATATTTTAATAAAATGTATTTTGGTATTCATGTATTGTTTGGTAAATTAAAAACAGCCTTTCAACGGCTTATTGTTGGTGGTTTAGCTATTGGTGTGATGCTATATTTTATTCCTCCTCTTTATGGTGAAGGATTTGGGTTTATAAATAACCTTTTAGCAGGAAATCATTTAGAAGCTTTAGGAACAACACCATTCGATAATTTTAAAGATAATATTTGGGTAGTAATCGCTTTGCTTATTGGAATTACAATTTTTAAAGCAGTTGCTATGACAACTACTTTTGCTGCTGGTGGTGTTGGCGGAATATTTATTCCTACTATGGTTATGGGAAGTGCTTTGGGTAACGTTGTTGCAAAAATCATAAATAATATTGGCTTAGGTTTTAATGTTTCGGAAACCAATTTTACACTTATTGGTATGGCTGGTTTAATTGCTGGAGTAATACATGCACCTTTAACTGCAATATTTTTAATTGCTGAAATTACTGGTGGTTATGAGCTTTTTGTGCCTTTAATGATTACTGTTGCAATTTCATTTATTATTACTAAAAATGCGACTGAGCACACTATTTACACAAGAGAATTAGCCGAAAAAGGACAATTACTCACACACGATAAAGACCAAAGTGTTTTAACACTTATGAAACTAGACTCTGTAATAGAAAAGAATTTTATAACATTAAAGACTACTATGACTTTAGGTAATATGCTACATGAAGGTGTCGCAAAATCAACACGAAATTTATTTCCTGTGACTAACAATTTAAATGAATTTGTTGGTATTATATTACTTGATGATATTAGAGAATTTATGTTTGATCAAAAACTGTATGATAAAACAACTGTAGAAGATTATATGCATAATCCACCAGAAATTATAAATTATAACGAAGACACTATGCAGACTGTAATGGATAAATTTCAAAACTCTGGCGCTTGGAATTTACCAGTAATAAAAAATGGCAACTATTTTGGTTTTGTCTCTAAATCGAAACTTTTAACAGCTTACAGAAGGCAACTAATTAATTATACTAAATAACCATGAAATACGTACTCTATATCATATTATTTGCTTCCCTTTTAAGTATTATTTTAGGTTATACTTTAGAAGCAAACTATTCTCAAAAACTAATTGGCTTTGGTGTATTGGCTATATTTTTTGTGCTATTTCCTCTTTTTATTTACCACAGATCAAAAGGTAAAAAAATGAAAGATTATATGCTTACACAAGAAAACTTAGATAAGATGCGCAAACGCGAAGGAGACAAGAGGAGCAAGCAGTAGTAGGTTTTAGTTACCAACCTGACACTTCTTAAATTTACAAGCTAATTATTATTAATTCAAGTTTCGTTTTTGAATAAAAAAACGTTTTAATAATGCTGATGCTTCTTTTTCTAATACACCACCAACCATTGTTGTTTTAGGATGTAACTTTGTATTAAGCGTTATACAACCTCTCTCTTCATCTCTAGCTCCATACACAATTTTTGATATTTGACTCCAATATAAAGCGCCTGCACACATTTGGCAAGGCTCTAATGTGACATACAAAGTGCATTTTTGAAGATACTTTCCACCTAAATAATTTGCAGCAGAAGTAATGGCTTGCATTTCGGCATGTGCTGTAACATCGTTAAGTTGTTCTGTTAAATTATGAGTTCTGGCAATAATTTTATTGTCAATAACTATAACTGCTCCAACAGGAATTTCTCCTTTTTCAAAGGCTGCTTCAGCTTCCTGAAGCGCTTTTTTCATAAAATAAGTGTCGTCAAAAGGATGTATCATAATTACAAAAATAAAAAAGACAGCCAATTTCTTAGCTGTCTTTTTTCTATTTAACTAAAACTATATTAGTTTTTAATGATTTTTGTGTTTGAATTAATCGCATCACCTTCAATAGAAAGTATATATAAACCTGATTGAAGTTGGTTAATATCAATAGATACCTCATCTATTAAATTAGCTTTTGTGCTTATAACTTGTCTTCCGTTTAAATCTGTTAAAGTAATAACTACCTCTCCAAAATTCTTACTTGTTTTAATATTTACAATATTATTTGCAGGATTTGGATACACTTGGAAATCACTTATTGAGAATTCATCTACACTTAGACTTGTACAATTTGCTAAAGTTGGGTCTGTGCTTGGTGGCACATCAAAGTTTTCAACTTGATCTAAAACAGAAAGAGAACTTCCTTGTACTGCATTTACACCTAACCCTCTTGCTGCAAAAACTTCCCAAATTAAACATTGGTCCTCTCCTCCTGTAGCTGTATCTGCTGCCAGTAATGCGTCTCTTCCATCTACGAATCCAGGATTACAAGGTTGTAATTTAAGTCCGTCTAACACTAATTGCATTACTTTATTATTTCCACCTGTACCGTTATAAAAATCTGGATCAAATCCATATTTATCTACATAAGCCCAAGTAAGGTCCCATAACATAGTAGCCCAAACTGAACCAATACCATGAGAAAATCTTAGGTTTGGACTATTTGTATCACCATAAGTAAAATCATTAATCGTAGTATCTGTACTGTATTTTTTAGATCTAATACCAAGACCATCTAAACCTTGACTAACTGAATATGTAGCTACACCTCTTCCATCTGTTCCAACATCTGTAGCCTTCATTGTTATCATTAATGCGAACCAATCTGACCATCCTTCACCCATTTGCTCAGTCCAATTTGTGCAATTTCCTTCAGCATCTGCGGCTGTACAAGCAGTTAAACAATTAGCATTTAAAGCTCCACCTGTAAGCCTGTTAGAAATACCATGACCATATTCATGTCCAACAATAACATTATCTAAGCTTCCATCTTTTTGAAAAGGTCCTGAAGCAATTAAAGTAGCATTTACGGTTTGACCATTGTTTAAAGCATTTAAAATGGATTGTCCATCTGTTATGTTTATCATTATAGATGGTATAGTTACTTGATCTCCTACTGCTCCTCCAGCCATTGCTATTGGATCTCCAAAAGTATTATTGATTACAATTACCGCTATTGCTCCAGCATTTTCAGCTGCTAAAACTTTAAAGCCAAACTCACATTCACCTCTATTTAAAACTGCTATTTTGCCCATTAAATTAGGAGCATTTGTTATAGGGTCGCAAGCATCATTTGCATCAACAGAAGTACCAGCATTGTTATCTACCACTAAAGCTAAATCAGCAGTAATTGGAGTTGTAGTCAAAGGACTTCCAAAATTAGCTGTCGTTGCAGTGTAGTCGCCTGCTGCTGTACTATTATTAATTGTTAGAGGCTGTCCAGGAGGTCCAGAAGCTGCCCATAAAAACATTGTCATTCCTGGACTAAGTCCGTCTGGTGGAGTTCCAAAAGTCGCATTATTTAATCCACTCCCATCTTGTCCATCTGCAAAAACAAAGTCGCCATCATTTCCGCCATTACCATAATTATTGCTTTGAAAATTTCCGCTTGCTTCGTCAAATCCATAAGCATACCAAATATCATGCATCATATTATTCATATAAAACAAATTGGTTAGAGATGCTTGTTGAAATGAGATTGGAGCTTGATTATCGTCTAAAGGGAAATTAAAGTTTAAACTTGAAGTTCCATCAGGAGAAAATCCTACGCCATCATTACCATTAGCGTCTTCTTGAGCCCAAACATTATTACCTCTTGTAATAGTAAATTCTGCTCCTGCAACACCATCAACATCATGCCAACCAAAAGGGGAGGCAATAGAATTGGCAGGCTCTGAAATTAGTTCTGCTGGACCTTCATCAGGACTTTGATTTGGTAATGGTATAACATTATATTGAGAACCATCTACTAAAAGACTTGAGTTTTGTTGCTTAAACAAATTAAACGTTTCTGTTTGCGATTGAATTGATTGATGATTATGCTTACTGTGATCATCACCGAAATTGCAACTAACAATCCAGTCGTTAAAACTTAAAATATCTCCGCTAACAGCATCTACTCTAATACTCCACCAGTTTTGAGAACTAGTTGAATGAATATTTAAATCCCAAGCAAGTTTTAAGTCTCCATCTGTAGTTAAAAAATAACTTAATTCTACAGGAATATCGTTTTTAGAAATTTCTCCATTAGAATACACATATTTATTATGAGACGTTTCTAGAAGTTCTAAGTTTTGTGTATTACCTAAGTTAAAATGAGACGCTCCCTTTTGGATGGCTAATTCTGCACTTATAACAGGTGTACTAGTTGTTACTTTTTGGCTAATATTATTTAAAAACCTATTAGCTATATAAAAAACACTGTTATTTTTAACTGCAACACTAGATGTAGCGTTAAAAATTTTAATCCCTTGATGCCTTTGGTTAACATAAACATGAGTAACTCCTGTTTTTTTTGTTAAAAATTCTTTTTCTACAATTAAATCTGAAATATCACTTGGAGTAACATTTAATTTCACCTTATTTTTATTAATATAAGCTTCAATAATAGATCCATATTGAGATTCAGAAAGACTACTTTGAGAATTCCCAATGTTTATAAAAAATAACATTGAAAAAACTGAAAGTAAAAACGTGTAATACTTTTTCATTTTATTTTGTTTTATGAAGAATTTGATTTAATAGTCACAAATATAACCACCTACTTACAATAATTTTAATTTTATTACAAATTATTTATTTTTTTAACACCTATACTGTTGTTTTTTAATAATTTTATTGTCTTAATTTATATAATGGTTAATACATTTTTAAACTCTATACATTCGCCTAAAGAACTTCGCAACCTTAATTTAAAACACCTAAATTTATTGTGTAAGGAGTTAAGAGACTATATTATTAATCATGTAGCCACAAAAGAAGGCCATCTTGGTGCAAGCTTAGGTGTTGTGGAATTAACCGTAGCTTTGCATTATGTTTTTAAAACACCAAAAGACCTTTTAGTGTGGGATGTTGGCCATCAAGCTTATGTGCACAAACTTTTAACTGGTAGAAAATCTGTTTTTGAAACAAATAGACAACATAAAGGCATCTCTGGATTCCCAAAAAGAGAAGAAAGCGAATATGATGTCTTTGGAGTTGGACACTCCTCTACCTCAATATCTGCCTCTTTAGGAATGGCAATAGCCTCTAAATTAAAAGGAGACTTACAAAAACAGCATATTGCTGTAATTGGAGACGCCTCGATTGCTAGCGGAATGGCTTTTGAAGGATTAAATCATGCTGGAGTTACAGATGTAAATTTATTAGTTATTTTAAATGATAATGCTATTGGAATTGACCCAAGTGTTGGTGCGTTAAAACAATATTTAACTAATGTAAAAAAAGGCACCGAAAAACAAGACAATATATTTGAAGCTTTAAATTTTAATTATTCTGGGCCTGTTAATGGTCATGATTTACCTAAACTCCTATCGGAACTAGAGCGTTTAAAATCGGTAAAAGGGCCTAAATTTTTACATGTAATAACAAAAAAAGGCAAAGGATTAAAACAAGCCGAAGACAACCAAGTCACCTATCATGCGCCTGGGAAATTTAATGCAAAAACAGGAGAGCTGCACCCAAAATCTAATATAACTGAACCACCAAAATTTCAAGATGTTTTTGGGCATACTATTGTAGAATTAGCAAAACAGAATAAAAATATTATAGGTATTACTCCAGCAATGCCAACAGGAAGTTCCTTGAAATTTATGATGGAGCAACTACCTGAACGCGCTTTTGATGTAGGTATTGCTGAGCAACATGCTGTAACATTAGCAGCTGGTATGGCAACACAAAATTTAATTCCGTTTTGCAATATCTATTCTACGTTTTTACAACGTGCTTACGACCAAGTTATACATGATGTTGCATTACAAAACCTACCTGTTATTTTTTGCTTGGACAGAGCAGGATTAGTTGGCGAAGATGGTGCAACACATCATGGTGTGTTTGATATTGCATATTTACGCTGTATTCCAAACTTAATTATTTTTGCGCCTAGTAACGAAATAGAGCTACGCAACATTATGTTTACTGCGCAATTAGGTTTAGAGCATCCTATTGCAATTCGGTATCCTCGTGGTAAAGGCACAACTATAGATTGGAAACAACCGTTTTCTAAAATTGAAATTGGCAAAGGTATTACACTTAAAGAAGGAAAAGATATAGCACTTTTAACTATAGGAAATATGGCAACTACAGTAAGTGATGCTATTACTTTATGCAAAGAGGATTATGCGCATTACAACATGCGTTTTATTAAACCTTTAGATGAAGCGCTTTTACATAAAATTTTTAAAGCGTTTAAAACCATTATTACTTTTGAAGATGGCGTAATACAAGGAGGTTTTGGTAGTGCTATTTTAGAATTTGCTGCTAAGCACAATTATAAAAACGACATATATATTAAAGGTATTCCAGATGAATTTATTGAGCATGGAACTATATTAGAACTCCAAAATTCAATTGGATTAGATGCTAAAAGTATTGCCAAATTTCTATCAGAATTATAAGCTAAATCCTTTAATTTTTTTATAAGTCATTATAGCTTGGCTATCAGACAATAAAGAGACATAGTGACAAACGTTAAGTAAGCGTTTGTACAAACTATCATTATTAATATCCAAAGAGTTTGGTAAACTTTTTACAATTAACTTATCGTAATTAGAAGGTGTAGCATTATAACTGTTATTTACTGCTTTTACATACACCTCAAGTAACGTATTTATAACCTGATAGCCTGCGATTTCTTTATCTACAACTTCTTCAGATTGGTATACTTTTTCTACACTTAATTTAATGATGTCATTAATTTGAGCTTCGAATTTACTCTTCTCTAATAATCCTGAATCGAAAGTGCCTTTTAAAATAGCATCTTCATTTTCCATAAAAATGCTTACCGCTTCATTTATTAATGTATTAATTGCAAGAGCACGTAAATAACTTACTCGATCTTTAGTATTAGTTAATTGATGGTATTTTTCGGTATTAATGGTATCTCTTACCAGGTTTATTAAATATTCTAAAGCAAATTCTTCTTGTATTAAACCTAAGTTAATTCCATCTTCAAAATCAATGATGGTATAACATATATCATCTGCAGCTTCAACTAAAAATGCTAAAGGATGACGAGAATAACTTACAGCACTATCGCTTCTTTTTGTAAGTCCTAATTCTTCGGCAACATTTTTAAACGCTTCTTTTTCAGATTGAAAAAAACCGTATTTTTTATCTGCTATGTGTGATGTTGGCTTTTTAGGCAACGATTCTTTTGGATATTTAGTGAATGCGCCAAGCGTAGCATAGCTTAATCGTAATCCACCTTCTCTACCTTTTCGGCTTTCGGTTGCAATTTTAAACCCGTTTGCATTGCCTTCAAAATCACACAAATCCTGATATTCTTTTTTTGTAAGATTATCTTCAAAATGCTGGCCAATTCCAGACTTAAAAAATTCGCCTATCGCTTTTTCACCAGAATGTCCAAATGGTGGATTCCCAATATCATGAGCCAAAGCAGCGGCTGCAACTATAGCTCCAAAGTCATTGGTTTGGTAACCATGTACACTTTGTAATTGTGGATGTTTTTGTAGCAATAGCTGTCCTACTTTTCTACCTAACGAGCGTCCTACAACACTAACCTCTAAACTGTGCGTTAAACGCGTGTGCACAAAATCGGTTTTAGATAATGGTATAACTTGTGTTTTATCTTGAAGGCTTCTAAATTCCGAAGAAAAAATAACACGATCATAATCGACTTCAAACCCTAAACGTGTTTCATCTTGTTCCTTACGTAAACGCTTATTAGTATCTCCAAAACGCTTTAATGATAGTAATTGCTCCCAATTCATAATATTTATTTATACTTCGCAATATAAATAATTTACATGTTAATTGAATGTTTCGAAAGCGTTAAAATCTATCTGATTTGATAACACTAAGCTAACCTTTTTATCACTAATTTTTAATGTTTGATTAACTTAGACTTTACATTATCGTCCTTTCTTTGTGCCAACAAAAAGAACTAACAGAATTTAATTTTAAAAACACAATGAAAAAATTATTTTTATTATCGCTTATAGCTTTTACTACTGTATTTACGTCTTGTATTAAGGATGACGATACGCCAATTATTATTGAAACTGGGAACAGTGGTGGAAACTCTAATCCAAATCCAATAGAGGTTGTTGAAAACAAAACAGGTATTATTTCTGCTGATGAGACTTGGACTAAGGATAAAATTTACAGATTAAACCAAAAAGTAGTTATTGATAACGGTGTAACATTAACTATACAAAAAGGCACTATTATTAAAGGTTCTCCAGGAACAGGTTCTTTAGCTTCTGCTTTAATTGTAGCAAAAGGCGGAAAAATTAATGCTGTTGGAACAGCTGAAGAACCAATAATTTTTACTTCTACAAGCGATAATATTAGTATTGGACAAACATATGGAACAAATTTAGGTGTAAACGACAGAGGGCTTTGGGGAGGAATTCTAATTTTAGGGAATGCGCCTTGTTCATTTTCAGGAGATGTAGAAGAAATTCAAATAGAGGGAATACCTGCAGATGATACTTTTGGACTTTATGGAGGTAGTGAGGTTACAGATAATTCTGGAGTGCTTCAATATATTTCCATTCGTCATGGAGGTGCTTTAATTGGAGAAGGCAATGAAATAAACGGTTTGACTCTTGGTGGAGTAGGTACTGGAACTGTAATTAACAATATAGAAGTCGTGGCAAATGTTGATGATGGAATAGAGTTTTTTGGTGGTTCTGTAGATGTTAGTAATATACTTGTTTGGGGACAAGGAGACGATGGATTAGATATTGACCAAGCCTATTCTGGTACAATAGATAATGCTGTTGTTGTTTTAGGTGATGTGTCTGATCATGCTTTGGAAATTGATGGTCCCGAAGGGTCTGCAACAGGTGCATTTACGCTACAAAATGTAACCTTAATTGGTAATATTACTACAGGAAATGGTGAGTATGCCGATTTTAGAAAAGGTGCAACAGGAACAACAACTAACATTTATGCTTTTGGTTTTAAACCAGAATCTGATGTAGAATTAGATGCAGATGCAGATGCCACGAGTTATAACAACGGAACATTAACATTTAATGCTTGGGAAATAGCACTACCTACAACAATAACTAATGTTGAAAACTTATTTGTAAACAAAGCCGAAAACGTTACAGTCTCTGGTTTCGGAACAGAAGCTACTGCTGTTACACAAAACACCGAAACTGTTGGAGCAACAACTGCAATGCTAAGTTGGACTTATGCAAATACAGTAGGAGGATTTGGATTTTAATAACTAAAAAAAAACATTTTATGCTCATGCCAATACTATGGCATGAGCATCTGTTTTATTTGATACTTACATTTTAAAAATGAAAACATTAGCAAAACTACTATTAATATCTACTATTACATTCAGCACTTTGGCAATTGCTCAAAAAGGAAAAGTAGCAGGTACAGTAATAGATGGTGACTTTAACGATGTGTTATCTTTTGCAAACATAACTGTAAAAGGAACAGATAAAGGAACAACTTCCGATTTTGATGGCAAATATAACATTGAACTAGATGCTGGCACTTATACCTTAACATTCTCTTTTGTAGGCTATGAAACTAAAGAAATTACAGAGGTCATAATTAAACCCAATCAAGTTACAGATATAGAAGTCACTCTAAATTCTAGTCAAAATGCTTTAGAAGAAGTTGTAATTACAACCTCAACCAAACGAAACACAGAAAGTGCGCTGTTAAATCTTCAAAAAAAATCGGTTACACTTTTGGATGGTTTATCTGCTCAAGCGATAAAAAAATCTGGAGCTAGTAATGCTGCAAGTGCTGTAAAGAGTGTTCCTGGTGTATCTATACAAGGAGGCAAATACGTTTATGTGCGTGGTTTAGGAGATCGTTACACAAAATCTATTTTAAATGGAGTAGATATTCCAGGTTTAGATCCAGATAGAAACACAATACAAATGGATATTTTCCCAACTAATATTATAGACAATGTAATTGTTATTAAATCTGCTGCTGCAGAATATCCTGCAGATTTTACAGGTGGTGTTGTAGATATTGTGACTAAAGATTTTACTACAAAGGCATCTTACTCAATATCTTTAGGCAGTGGTTACAACACAGATATGCACTTTAACGATAACTATTTAACTTATAGTGGTAGTAAATCTGACTTCCTAGGTTATGATGGAGGAAAACGAGACAGACCAATTAACAGATACCAACCCATTCCTGGTACGTTTAACAATAGTAGTGTTTTAACATCTGCAACTAGAGCATTCGATAGCGAATTGGCTGCAAAAAAACAAAGCAGTAGTATGAATTTCGATTTTGGTTTTACAGCAGCTAATCAATATAATTTAGGAAATAATAAATTGGGTTACATTGCTTCATTATCTTATAAAAATGACATTACATTTTACGACAATAGAATAGATGGTAATTACACTAAAGATGAAAACAATTCTTCAAACAACAACTTGCTTGCTACAAGGCAAACTTCTGGTGATGAAGGCATAGAAAGTGTTATTTTAAATGGTTTAGCAGGATTAGTTTTTAAAACTAAAAATTCAAAATTCAAAGCGAATATTCTTCATATTCAAAATGGAGAATCTTCTGCTGGTTTTTTCAACCAAAGGTTAGCTCAAGGTGGAGGAAATGCAGGTTTCGAGAATGTTCAAAAAGACGCTTTGTTATATACAGAACGTTCTATAACAAATATTCTTTTTGGTGGTGAACACCAATTAAACACAAATGGTTTTAATATGGAATGGAAATTCTCGCCAACTTTCACTAAAGTTTTAGATAAAGACCATAGAATTACACCATTGGAGGTCACTCAAAATGGTGATTACTTAATAAGTCCAAGTACCTCTAGCTACCCAATTAGGATTTGGAGAAATTTAAATGAAGAAAGTTGGGTTGGTAAAATAGACTTTACAGATAAATATGAGTTGTTTAACAAGCCAGCCAAAGTTAAATTTGGAGGTGCTTATACCTATAAATTTAGAGATTTTAACACAGACCAATACCTGTTTACGTCTTCGACTCTTTTTGTTGAGAATGGAAATGCAGATAATTTATTAGCTCCAGAAAACATCTGGACTACAGATAACCAATCTGGCACTTATTTGGTTTTTGGACAGGAGTTTCAGCCTGCAAATTCTTACGAAGGCGAACAAAATATTGGTGCTTTATATGTTTCCAACGAATTTAATCTCTCCGAGAAGTTAAAAGCTGTAATAGGTTTAAGAAGCGAAATGTATAGATTGTATTACACAGGACAAAATCAAGCAGGAACAGAGGTATTTAATTTAGAAAATATTATAGACGAATTGGATCTATTCCCATCTGCCAATTTTATTTATGCGCTAACAGAAAAATCTAATCTTAGAGCTTCGTATTCTAGGACTACAGCAAGACCCTCGTTTAAAGAAGCATCTAACATTCAAATTTTTGATCCAATTACCAACAGAACATTTATTGGTAATGGCTTTGGTAATGATTTTTATGATGCCATTAGACCCTCTTACATTAATAATTTTGATTTACGTTATGAAATTTTTAGAGAAGAAGGACAAATGATTGCTTTAAGCGGTTTTTATAAAGATTTTAAAGATCCAATAGAAAGTGTTTTCTTTCCTGGTTCGCCAGATCAATTAACAGTTGCCAATTTAGGAAATGCAAAAGTTTTAGGTGCAGAATTAGAGTTTAGGCAAAACTTAGGATTTTTAACGGAAGGTTTAAAAAAACTACAATTTAATGCTAATGTTTCGTATATAAATTCGTCTCTAGAGATGAGTGATATCGAATTTAATTTACGACAATTTGCAGCCAGAGATGGACAAGCAATAGATAGAAAACGTGACTTACAAGGCCAATCTCCTTACTTAATAAATGTAGGCTTAGATTATGGAAATTCTAATTTAGGTTTGCAAACAGGATTATATTATAATGTACAAGGCAAAGCTTTGGAAGTTGTTGGCACTGGTATTGTTCCAGATGTTTACACACAACCTTTTAACAGTTTAAACTTTACTTTAAACAAAACTTTTGGCAAAGAAGAACACTCTGCAATAGATTTTAAAATCACCAATTTACTTGGAGACGAAAGGGAAAGTGCTTACGAGTCTTTTAATGCAAATAACAAAGTGTTTTCTTTAAGAAATCCTGGAACGGAAATCTCATTAGGTTATACTTATAAATTCTAATATTTTAGGATTAGTCCACAAAAAAAGCGACATAATGTGTCGCTTTTTTTATCTATTTTTATTGGGTTAAGGTTTATCTCTAACTGCAATCTTACTCTCATCTTTCCATTCACTAACATCAGTAATTGCATTACTATTATAATCTACTTCTTTTAAAGAATTTTTAGTCCAGAAAAACCATTTGCCAACTTTTTTTCCGTTTTTATAATTTCCTATAGCTGTCTTTTTCCCAGTATTGTCAAAACTCGTCCAAACACCTTCTAGCTTATTATTTTTGTTAAAAAATCCTTGTTGTTCTATTTTTCCATTTTCATGATAAAAAGTAGCTTCGGTTTTATCGCCTTTCTTTTCAAATTTAGGATTTACTTTATTCTGAGAAAACATTACTGTTACACTTAACAATAACACTATAATTAATGCTTTTTTCATATTTAAATTGTTCTATTTTTTCATACTATATAAATATACTTGTTTAATTACAATTAAGCAACGTTCTGGTAACATTAATTTAACACTAGACACGCAAACACCTCATTATTATGTATTTACAATTTAACCCAAAGAGTTAAAAAACTCTTAATAATTACTTAATATTAAGATTACATTCAATACGTTTTTTATAAAGATATTTGACCTTAACTTTAAAGTTAAACCAAGGTTTACATATAATACATTAGTTTTTGTCGACTTTTATTATAGTGAAATCTGAGAGCTG
The DNA here is from genome assembly GCF_053604675.1 of Lacinutrix salivirga. NCBI lineage: Bacteria > Pseudomonadati > Bacteroidota > Flavobacteriia > Flavobacteriales > Flavobacteriaceae > Lacinutrix > Lacinutrix salivirga. Next base: position 5,549 of record NZ_JBSHNP010000086.1, on the reverse strand, counting down.
CATTCTAAAGAGTGCAGCTTTTTTTATTAATAAATTTAATAATTTAGAAACATTAAATTAGTTTTAAAATAAGTTATTTGCAGCGACAAAAACTAATTAATTTTTATGAAAACTAAACTCACAATAGTACTTCTTCTTGGTATTGTACTAAATATGAACTCACAGGAGATAAGCGACACTTCTTTTGGTAAAGGATTAATAAATTTTGTAGCAAAGGACAGTTCTTTTAGTATAAAATTTGCGCCTCGATTTCAAATGCGTACCATTTCTTCTTGGAATCATGATGGTAACCAATACGGAAGTCCAGAACATAATTTCATTGTTCGTAGAGCTCGTTTAAAATTTGATGGATTTGCGTACAGTCCAAAATTAAAATATAAAATAGAGTTAGGTTTATCTAACAGAGACCTTTCTGGTGCAAATGAGTATAACCGAAACACACCGCGTTATATTTTAGATGCTGTGCTTATGTGGAATTTTGCCGAAAATTTTGAGTTTTGGGCAGGACAAGCCAAATTACCTGGTAATGTTGAGCGTGTGGTTTCTTCAGGAAATCTTCAATTTATAGACCGTTCGTTACTTAATAGTCGGTTTAATATCGATCGTGATATTGGTATTCAATTACGTCACTTTACACATTTAGGTAGCACGTTTTTAATGCGCGAAAAAATTGCTTTAACTCAAGGTGAGGGTCGAAATGTCACTGAAGGTAACGAAGGTGGATTACAATACACTGCAAGAGTAGAGTTTTTACCTTTTGGCGCATTTAAATCTAAAGGCGATTATGTGCAATCCGATTTAAAACGCGAACCAACACCAAAATTAATGGTTGGTTTTACCTATAATTACAACCAAAATGCGGTTAGAGAAAGGGGTTTTGCTGGAGATTATATGATTAGAGCAGATGAAACTTTATACGAAACCGACCAAACTACCATTTTTGCAGATGCTATGTTTAAATACAATGGGTTTTCGTTTATGGGAGAATATGCAAAACGTACAGCAGATAACCCTGTTGCTACAGAAACAGATGGCACAACACCAACAGGAGATATTGTACTAACTGGTAACGCTTTAAATTTACAAGCAGGTTACTTATTTAAAAACAACTACGAAATTGCTGCACGTTTTACAACTGTAAATTACGAAGCTATTACAAACACATTACCTCGAGACCAATATACATTAGGAGCCTCAAAATACATAGTTGGTCACAAACTAAAAGTACAAAGTGATTTAAGCTATACTACTTTAGATAATGAAGAAAACAATATTACATTTAGATTAGGATTTGACTTTCATTTTTAAAACATAACAATTAATTAACCTACTAGTTAAAAACAGTATGGATATTTGTAAACTATTTTAAATTAAATTATGGAAAATATATACTTATACATGATAATTGCTCTAGTCATATTAGCTGTCGCTGATTTGGTGGTTGGAGTTAGTAATGATGCAGTAAACTTTTTAAATTCTGCTATTGGCTCTAAAGCTATATCTTTTAAAACCATTATGATTGTTGCTAGTATTGGAGTTGCCGTAGGTGCAGTATTCTCTAGTGGTATGATGGAAGTGGCTCGAAAAGGTATTTTTAATCCTGGAGAATTTATGTTCGATGAGATTATGATAATCTTTATGGCTGTAATGATAACAGATATTTTGTTATTAGATTTTTTTAATACTATTGGTATGCCTACCTCTACTACAGTATCTATAGTATTTGAGTTATTAGGAGCTGCTGTTGCAATGGCATTAATAAAAATTGGCCATGATGGTGGAGATTTTGGAGACCTTATTAACTATATAAACACCTCTAAAGCTTCAGAAATTATATTTGGGATTCTACTCTCGGTTGTCGTCGCATTCTCTATTGGTGCATTGGTACAATGGGTCTCAAGAGTATTATTGTCTTACAATTTTGAAACTAAAGCCAATTGGGTTGGTGCGCTTTTTGGAGGTTTAGCATTAACTGCAATTACATATTTTATTTTCATGAAAGGTTTAAAAGGCACCTCTTACGCTAAAGAATCTTTTGATATTCTTGGAGGAGAAACTATGAAGGATTTCTTAGAACACAACGTACTGCCTATAGTAGCAGTAAGTTCTGTATTCTGGTCGTTATTGTCTTTTGCTCTAATTTCTTTATTAAAAACTAATATATACAAGCTTATAATTGTTGTTGGAACCTTTGCATTAGCATTAGCCTTTGCTGGTAACGATTTGGTTAACTTTATTGGTGTACCAATGGCTGCTTATAATGCTTTTGAGCAATGGTCTATTTCTGGTGTTGCTGCCACAGATTTCCCAATGGATGTTTTAGCCGAAAAAGTACAAACTAAAAACTGGTTACTATTTGCAGCAGGAATGATTATGGTTATCACTTTATGGTTTTCGACTAAAGCAAAAAATGTAGTTAAAACCTCTTTAGATTTATCTAGCCAAGGCGCAACAAAAGAGCGTTTTCAACCTAACTTCCTGTCTCGTGGATTTGTAAGAGTAGCAGTAGGTATGTCTCAAATGTCCTCGTATATTTTACCAGAATCTTGGCAAGCGAAAATAGAAAAACAATTTGAAGCTCCTGTAGTTAAAGCCTCTAAAAGTAAAACAGAAGATGTACCTGCTTTCGATTTGGTACGTGCTGCTGTTAACTTAATGGTCGCTGCTGTTTTAATATCTTTAGCAACCTCGTATAAACTCCCTTTATCTACAACTTATGTAACATTTATGGTAGCAATGGGAACCTCACTCGCAGATAGAGCTTGGGGAGCCGAAAGTGCTGTTTACAGAGTTGCTGGTGTACTTAATGTTATTGGTGGCTGGTTTTTTACAGCCTTTAGCGCATTTACTGCTGCTGCATTAGTTGCTTACTTATTAAATCTTAACTTGCCTGTTATGTTTCCAATTTTATTATTGGCTGCATTTACCTTATTAATTAGAAATTACGTGTCTCATAAAAAGAAATCTTCTGGAGTTGCAGAAGAAGATAGCTTAAAAGAAACAGGTAGTCGTTCTGTGCAAGGTGTGATTCATGAAAGTGCTGCAAATATTTCTAATGTAGTAAAGCGTGGAAACCGTATTTACACAAACGCTATTAAAGGGTTAGCGAAACAAGATTTAACTTTACTTAAAAAGAATAAAAAACAAGTCGATAAATTAACTTCGGAAGTGGATGCACTTAGAGACAATATCTTCTATTTTATAAAAAATCTTGATGAAACAAGTTTAAGAGCCAGTAACTTCTACATTAATGTTTTAGGCTATTTACAAGATATGACACAGTCTTTAGAATACATTTCTAAAACTAGCCATAAGCACATTAATAATAATCATAAAAAACTAAAATTTAGCCAAATTAAAGAGCTAAAAGAAGTAGATGATGCTTTAGAGTCTTTATTTAATGATACCAAACAAGCGTTCGATTCTGGTTCGTTTGAGCAGATTGGAGATATTATAGATCGTAAAAAAGAAATGTTTGATTTAGTAACTTCAAAAATTGTAAAGCAAGTAGCTCGTACTCGCACTGAAGAGTCTAGTCCTAAAAACACAACCTTATACTTTAGTTTACTGTTAGAAACTAAAGACCTATTAACTGCTACTATGAATTTACTAGAAGAATACCACAATTCTTTTGATAGAGATGTAGAGCCTGCTACAGTTAATACAGATGAGAGCTAGTTTTAACTTTAGTTAACAACCAAAAAAATCCCGTTTTAACAACGGGATTTTTTTTGTTTTTTTAAAATTCTAAAGGCTTTCCTATTTGCTCTAAGCTATTTTCGGTAGCGCGTTTTTTATTATAACGTATTTCGTCCACAACATAGGTATTAGAAATAGAATCGTGCCAACCTCTACCTTCTGCACCTAAAAACGAAAAAGCATTAAATGGGATAATTCTGCATAAGCTTCTAATAAAAATATCAGCAAAATTTGGTTTAGAACCATCCTCCATAATTACCACTGTTTTGGTAATAAATTTACCAACAGATTTTGAGAATATAGTTTCGAAAGTCACATAATAAATAAGGATAATTATGATTCCAAAAACATATTCTGTAAGTGTACTATTGCCTTCAAAATAAGTGTTATACAATTCAACATCACCTGTATATTCTATATAAAGCCCTATTAAAAGCCCTATTAAAAACCCCAAACCAAGCCTTAAAGCATAATCTACAGCAAGATTGGCAAAACGTTGTCCTTTACTCGCATATAAGTCTGTTGTTACTTTAAAATTTTCAGTAGTCATTTATAATCAATTGTAGTTAGGACTCAAATATAAGAATTAATAAAAAAATGAGGTTTTAGACGTCTATAACCTCTTTTTAAACGTAAATACATAAAACCTTAAAATAATATTATGAGAAAAATTTCAATTGTATTCTTAATAGTAATGGTAACTTCATGTGTTTCAAAAAAGAAATATGTAGCCTTACAACAAGAAAATGGAGAGATTAAAAGTGAATTAACCAAAACACAAGTAGAAAAAGAAGATTTAGAAGCTAAATTTGCTAAAATTGAAGCCAGAGTTAGTGAATACAATTCTAAAATTAACAACCTTACAGAAGAAGTTGGTGTGCTAACAGAAGACAACAAAACTAAATTTGATGCTGTAGGTAATAAAGCTGTGGTTTCGGAAAATGCTAAAATTGGAATGCGTAATACACTTAGTAAGGTAAACCCTGAGGTTTTAAAGTATGTAAATACCTTAGAGGATTCTATGAATCTTGCATTATCACTTAATTTAAAGCGTTTTGTAGATACTACAGATTTAGACGAAAGCGATGATATAGCTATTAGTATAGATGAAACCGTTGTGATGATTTCAATTTCGGATAAAATGTTGTTTAACAGCGGAAGCTATAGAATTAACAAAAAAGCAGATAAGATTTTACAAAAACTAGCAGATGTTATAAACTCTGAGCCTAGCTTAGATGTGATGATAGAAGGCCATACAGACTCCAAAACCATTAGTACTGCTAAAGTGTCTGACAATTGGGATTTAAGTGTGTTGCGTGCCACTTCTGTAGTTAGAAAATTACAAGAGGATTTTGGTGTAGCACCAGAAAAAATGATTGCAGCTGGTAGAAGTAGTTACCAACCGCTTACAGAAAACGATAGTAAAGATGGACGTGCAAGAAACCGTAGAACACGTATTGTAATCCTTCCTAATATCGATAAGTTTTTTGCTTTAATGGCTTCTAACTAGAGAGTATTTAATTAGTTTATATTTAAAAAGCATCCTTTTCAGGATGCTTTTTGTTGTTACACACTTATTGAGATTCTATAATAAAGTGCAAGCTATATTAATAAAGGTTTCGACTGCGCTCAACCAGACAACTAAAACTAAAAGTAATACTTATTGCTTAACCAATTTTTTTACACTAATATTCCCTAAATCATCAAATAGTTTTAAAAAGTAAATCCCATTTGGTAAGGTTGCTAAATCCAATTGAGTGGTAAACGCCTGTGATAATACTTGCTGTCCTGCTACATTGTAGAGTTGTAGCTGTGTAATAGTCGCTGTACTACTAATTGTAAGTGTGTTT
>NZ_JBSHNP010000085.1:0-227 GCF_053604675.1 Lacinutrix salivirga | reverse complement strand
GACCACTCTCAGGTAATACTTCGATATATACAGTTGTAGTATCACAAGCGACAGGGTTTCCATCGTCACAGATGGTGTACTCAAAAGTATCTTCACCAGTAAATCCTGGGTTAGGAGTGTAGGTATACTCACCAGTAGGAGAGATGGTTACAGAACCATTAGTAGGATTGGTGTTAGCAGTTACAGTTTGGTTATCGCCTTCAAAATCTTCATCATTAGTTAATACA
>NZ_JBSHNP010000084.1:0-127253 GCF_053604675.1 Lacinutrix salivirga | reverse complement strand
TAATTGCCTTTTTCCACCTCTGATACAAGGGCTAATTTAAAGCCTAAATTATAATCGCGTTGGGTACGTTTTACTCTTTTGGTTTCTTTGTTTTTCATAATAAGTCGATTTTGTGTCAACTTATTTCAGGACGTGACAAAGAATAGAAAAAAAGCGACTTAATTAAGTCGCTTTTTTTATAGTTTTTCAGAAATAGATGTTATTATTTGTGGAACTTCGTCTATTTTAAAATTAAGACTAATACTTGTGTCTTCTTTTTTACTTTTAGCGATAGTTAATTGTCCATCTTTTACAGGATAATATCCTGTTTGTCCTCTACAAAAGCAAAGTCTTCCAAATAGTACTTTGGCATCTGTTAATTGGTTGTCCTTTAAAAAAATTGATTTAGGTTCAGAGTCTATTTCTATATATATTATTTCAGAATAATTATCATCTTGTGCGTTAGCAATTTCATTTCTTCTATACTCATATTTCAAAACAGTTTTTTTACCATCTTTTAATGTAGGATATAAAGCACCAATGTTATCTTTATTTATAACTAAAACTTTGTTCTCAAATACTTCAAAAGTACAAACGCCATCTGGTGGACACTCATTTTCAATAGTGTTAATTAAACCGCTTTTTTGAGACAATTTATCTTTTTTTACATTACAAGCTAATATAAATAGTGTTGTAACTGTTAAAATTATATACTTCATGCACAAATATATATATATTTATTGTGATTCTTTAAATTAAGAACTTACCTTTAACATCACTAATTTCAAAAAAAATTGATTATGTATCACAATTACTTAAAAAGCACATTTTTGTTAATAGCGGTTTTGCTATTTTCAACAAATGGTTTTTCTCAAAACAAAAGGTCATTTTGGACCCAATCTAGTACTAAAAAAATTACACAGTCACAGGTTGTTTTTTCAAAAGCTATTCCGCAAAAAAATGCGGTTCTAAATCTTGATTTAGAAGGATTAACAAATGCATTGAGATTTGCACCTTCTAGAGAGAGTAATACTGGACAATCAAACACAATCATTGATTTTCCAAATTCAAAAGGAGAATTACAATCCTACAGAATTCAAGAAGCTTCAGTAATGACTGAAGATTTACAAGCGCAATTCCCAAACATTAGATCGTATATAGGGAAAGGAATTGATAACCCAACAGCAATAATTCGATTTAGTGTTTCGCCAGAAAAGGGATTAAGCTCAATGGTATTATCAGACGAAAAAACAATTTTTATAGAACCTTTTAGTTCGGATTTAAAAACCTATATAGCTTTTGTGAATTCTGAAACTGATCCTCGAGTTGAAGGATTTGAATGTCATACAGAAAGCGTTAAACAAGAATATAATATTTCAGATGAAGAGTATTTAGCATTAAGAAATGCGGATGATGGACAATTAAGAACTTACAGATTAGCTTTAGCTTGTACAGTAGAGTATGCTCAATTTCATGGAGGAACAATGGCCAGTGTAATGGCTGCTATGAACACAACTATGACACGTGTAAACGGAGTTTTCGAAAGAGACCTTTCGCTAACTATGGTAATGGTTGACAATAGTAGTATTATATTTTTAGGACCAAACGTTAATTCAGATCCTTATACAAATAATAATGGAGGAGCTATGTTAGGTGAAAACCAAACCACTTGTGATAACAATATTGGGTCTGCAAATTATGATATTGGCCATGTTTTTAGCACAGGAGGAGGAGGTGTTGCTTACCTTAACTCTCCATGTACAGGTATAAAAGCAGGAGGAGTAACTGGTTTAGGAGCACCTATTGGTGATGCGTTTGATATAGATTATGTTGCACATGAAATGGGACATCAATACGGTGGAAATCATACACAAAATAATAGTTGTCAAAGATCTGCAAATTCAGTAGAGCCAGGTAGTGCATCTACAATAATGGGTTATGCAGGTATTTGTGCGCCAAATGTGCAAAATAATAGTGATGCTTATTTTAATGGAGATAATATTAAGGAAATGTGGCTAAATATTTCTGCTGGAGCAAGTAGTACTTGTGATCAAATGACAGCAACAGGAAATGCTGCACCAGTTGCAAATGCAGGTCCAGATTATTCTATTCCAAAATCTACAGCTTTTATTCTTAAAGGTGCCGCAACAGATGCTAATGCAGGAGACGCATTAACTTATTGCTGGGAGCAAAGTGATGAAACTCCAGCAACGATGCCGCCAGTTTCAACGTCAACTGCTGGACCAGCTTTTAGGTCCTTAACACCAACAGCTTCTCCAGACAGGTACATGCCTGCCTTTGGGACAGTATTATCAGGATCATTAGCATCTACTTGGGAGGTAGTCCCTTCTGTTGGAAGAACAATGGATTTCCTTTTAACAGTAAGAGACAATGTAGCAAATGGAGCAAGCACAAGTTCGGATAACGTAATTATTACAGTAGAGGATGTAACGCCTTTTACTGTTTCTACTCCACCAACTTGGGCACCTGGATCAACGCAAACCGTTAATTGGGTATTAGGACAAACGAATGTAGCTCCTATTAACTGTCAGACAGTTAATATTTTATTTTCTAATAATAATGGAGTAACGTTTTCTACTCTTGCTTCGGGAGTACCAAATACAGGCTCTGCAACAGTTACTGTACCAAATGTTGCAACCACAAATAACGCAAGAATTATTGTTGAAGCTAATGATAATATCTTTTATGCAATTTCTAATACATTTGCTATTAATAGTACTGCAGACTTTAGTATAAGTAATACCTCTGGAGACCAAGCAGCTTGTAATATTGATTCTGTTGCGTTTACATTTGATTATATAACATCTAATGGCTTCTCTGAAACCACAACATTCTCTGCTACAGGAGCGCCAGCTGGTTCGAATTTAACATTTACTCCATCTAGTTTAAATGCTGACGGATCATTTACACTAGATGTATCAAACTTATTAACAGCAGCAAATGGAAATTATACTATAAATGTTACAGGAACATCTCCATCTATAACAAAAACAGTATCTGTTACCTTATCAGTAACTGATGGAGTTTGTGCATCTGTTGGAACTACGCAATACCAAACAAGTACAGAAGGTGTTATTATAAATGATGGTACCACAGATATTTTAAGCAATTTAAACACTGGGAAGCCATCAGGATATTCCGATTATACAAGTAGTGTTGCGGCAACAGATATGATGAGAGAATCTGACTACACATTAACTGTAAACGCAAACAGTGATGGTAATTACCAAATAATTACTTATGCTTGGATAGATTGGAACCAAAACTGTAGCTTTGATGATCCAGGAGAACAGTATGATTTAGGTCAATCTGCAAATATAGTTAATGATCCTACAGCGAATTCTCCACTAACTATTACAGTTCCTACGGATGCTGTTTTAGGCAACACAACAATGAGGGTTACTACAAAATATACAGATCCTGGAGCAAACCAATTTCCTACATCTTGTGAAAATGGACACGATGCTGAGGTAGAAGATTATACTATAAACGTATTAGCTTCTTTAAGTATCGATGAGTTTTCTATAAATAACTTAAGTATTTACCCTAATCCAAATAATGGTGAGTTTACAGTGAGGTTTAATACTACAAATAACAATCCTGTTAATTTACAAGTATTTGATATTAGAGGTCGATCTATATTAAATAACTCTTACAACGTTAATGGAGAGTTTAACCAAACTATTAACTTAGGTAACGTACAATTTGGTTTATATTTATTAAATGTAAACGATGGTAACAAAACAATTACTAAGAAAATAGTTGTCGAATAGATAAGTATTTTAAAATCATTAAAAACTCCGAAGCTTTAGTTTCGGAGTTTTTTTATGCATTGTGTTTTAAAATTAAATAGACTAATTTAGTATTATGGATTTATCTTATTGGGAAATAAAAACGTGGCTAACTAACATAGATTTTACTATTGTTGGGAGCGGAATTGTAGGTTTAAATTGCGCTTTGCGATTAAAACAGCATTATCCTAAAGCTAAAATAGTAATATTAGAAAAAGGCACTTTACCTCAAGGAGCAAGCACTAAAAATGCTGGTTTTTCTTGCTTTGGAAGTTTGTCTGAAATTTTAGACGATCTAAAAACACATTCTGAACAAGAGGTTTTTAATTTAGTACAAAAACGTGTTTTAGGATTAAAAAAATTAAGAGAGACTTTAGGTGACAAAACGATTGATTATCTTCAATTTGGTGGTTACGAATTGTTTTCGGAACAAGATAATTTATTAGAAACTTGTTTATCTCAAAAAGACTATGTAAATCAGTTATTGAAACCCATTTTTAAAGACAAAGTATTTAGTCTTAAAGACAATCACTTCGGTTTTAAAAATATTAAAGAGCAATACAGTTTTAATCAATTTGAAGGACAAATAGATACTGGAAAAATGATGCAAGCTTTATTACAAAAAGCGTTGTTAAATGGCATTAAAATACTTAATAACGTTTCGGTTAAAAGTTTTAGCGAAGCCATAGATTCAGTTAAAATTGAAACAAATCAATTTGAGTTTACAACCTCAAAATTATTAATAGCTACAAATGGTTTTGCGTCCTTATTAAACATTAAACAAGTACAACCAGCAAGAGCGCAAGTACTCATTACAAAACCTATAAATAATCTTCATATAAAAGGCACTTTTCATTTAGATAAAGGCTACTATTATTTCAGAAATATAGACAATAGAATATTATTTGGAGGAGGTAGAAATTTAGATTTTAAAACCGAAGAAACTACAGAATTAAGCCAAACTAGTCTAGTCCAAAATAAATTAGAAGAATTACTAAAAACTACTATTTTACCAAATACACCTTTCGAAATAGACCACAGATGGAGCGGAATTATGGGAGTTGGAGATCAAAAAAAACCAATACTCAAGCAAATAAGTGATAATGTATATTGTGGAGTTCGTTTAGGCGGAATGGGTGTTGCTATAGGAAGTTTGGTAGGCACAGATTTAGCAGATTTAATTCTTGCATAGGCAGGAATCTTATAATAAAATAGCACAGACTTGGAAAAAAGTAATGTACATATCAAAGAAAACTTATATAATCAATGTGTTGCGTTTACAAATAAACGCCTAGATACCATAAATAAAACAATTACCGAATTACAAAACTCTTTAACTTCGGAGACCAAAAGTAGCGCTGGAGACAAGCATGAAACTGGTCGTGCAATGGTACAACTAGAACGCGAAAAAGCAGGCCAACAACTCGCCGAAATCCAGAAAGTACATCAATTATTAGCTAAGATTAATACAGGAAACGCTTCAAAAAATATCGGATTAGGTAGTGCTGTTTTTACAACTCAAGCTAATTATTATATTTCGATAAGCGCTGGCGAATTAACTATCCATAATCAAAAATTTTATGCTATTGCTGCCAGCACACCAATTGCACTATTACTTTTAGGCAGAACAATTGGAGATAAGATAACCTTTAGAGATCAAAAATTTACAATAACAAACGTCATCTAATTTCAATCTAAAATATTTTAGAAGTATCTTTAGTAAAATTGAATTTCTAAAGAAAAATTGAACACAAATCCCTCAAGTTTTGACGTTATAATTATTGGAGGTGGATTGGCTGGTTTATCCAGTGCAATTCACTTATCAAAAAGCAAATTGAGTGTTTTGGTTATCGAAAAAAACGAGTATCCTAAACATAAAGTTTGTGGCGAATACATCTCTAACGAAGTCTTACCTTATCTTGAATTTTTAGGGATTGATGTTTTTAAATTAGGTGCCAAAAAAATTAATAAATTTGAGCTTTCAACACCAAAAAACAAAGTAGTAAAAGCCAATTTAACACTAGGTGGATTTGGGATTAGTCGCTTCTGTTTGGACTACGAATTATCAAAAAAAGCGATACAAAACCAAGCCACAATTAGTCAAGATACTGTTGAAAACATTCAGTTTTCAAACGATAGTTTTTCAGTTAAAACAAAACAAACAACCTACAACTCTAAAATAGTGATTGGTGCTTATGGTAAACGCGCTAATTTAGACATAAAACTCAACAGAGATTTTATAAAAAACAAATCTCCTTTTTTAGCAGTTAAAACACATTTAAAAGGTGATTTCCCAGACGATTTAGTTGCACTTCATAATTTTGAAGGTGGTTATTGCGGACTTTCAAAAGTTGAAAATGACAGTATAAACGTCTGTTATATTACAGATTTTGAAGCTTTTAAAAAGTATAAAGATATCAATGAGTTTCAGGAGAAAGTGGTCTTTAAAAACAAATCTTTAAAAGCAATTTTTAATAACTCAAAGCCAGTATTTGAAACACCTTTAACTATCAGTCAAATTTCTTTTGAAACTAAAAACCCAATCGAAAACCACATGCTCATGTGTGGTGACACAGCAGGCATGATTCATCCTTTATGTGGTAACGGAATGAGTATGGCAATTAGAAGTGCACAAATGGCATCGTTACTTATAATTCAATTTTTTAATGGCGAAATAAAAGAGAGGCAAGCACTAGAAAAGCAGTATCTTAGGGAATGGAATCGGGAGTTTAAATCCCGTTTAAGAACAGGACACATTGTTGCTGATTTATTTAGTAGAAATCAATTAGCAGAAGTTTTAATTAGAATTATTAAGTCGTTTCCAAGTTTGATGCCACACATTATAAAACGTACACACGGAAAAACAATGCAAGTTAAATGAGTCTTTTAGTTAGTACAAAATATAGAAGCGAAGAAGAAGAAATCATGGACGATTTGGATTATAATGGTCCAATACTTCATGATGCTTTAGATAAATTAGCAAAGATAAATCAATGGTTAGGCGGAAATAGTGTAACTGTAAATGGTTTAAAAAAAGCACTTGAAAATCATGCTAAATCAGAACCAATTACCATTATAGATTTAGGTTGTGGAGGAGGTGATATTTTAAGAGAAGTGTCAACTTTTGGAAAGAAAAACAACTATAAATTTAATTTGATTGGGATAGATGCAAATCCACACACGGTTAATTATGCAATACAATTATCGCAAAATTACGATAACATAGAATTTAAAGCTATTGATATTTTTTCTTCGGAATTTGATGAACTAGATTATGACTTAATCTTAACCACTTTATTTCTTCATCATTTTAAGGAAGATGAATTGGTCTCCTTTTTAAAACCTGTTTTAGAAAAAGCTAAATTAGGAATCGTTGTCAATGATTTACACAGACATAAATTAGCGTATTATCTGTTTAAATTATTATGTACAACAATTAAAAACAAAACGATTGTAGAAGATGGATTAACTTCGGTTTTAAGAGGTTTTAAACGAGAAGAATTAAAAGATATTTCAGAAAAAATAAATGCAAATTATCAAATCCAATGGAAGTGGGCGTTTCGTTTTCAATGGATATTAAAAAAAGTAATTAGTGAAAATTAGTGCAATTCGTGTCTAAACTATGAGTGTAAAAATAACAGCAGTAGCCAAACAACTACCAAAATATACCAGAGAAACTAAAGATATTATTCCGTTTTTAAAGCTTTGGATGACTGGTCAAGACGAGCGTTTTCAACGAAAAGTCATAAAGCTTTTTGAAAATGCAGGAGTCGATAGACGCTATTCTATTATGGATGCTGAAGACGTATTTAATAAGACTTCTTTTGAAGAGAAAAACGATATTTATTCGCGCGAAGTCGTCAAATTAGCGGAACAATCTCTTGTTAAAGCATTAAATAAAGCCAGCTTAAAGCCAACAGATATAGATTACATTATAACGGTAAGTTGTACAGGGATTATGATTCCGTCAATGGATGCGTATTTAATAAATAACCTAAAAATGAAACAGGACATAGTCAGACTTCCAGTTACCGAAATGGGTTGCGCAGCAGGAGTTTCAGGTATTATTTATGCAAAGAATTTTTTAAAAGCAAACCCAAACAAACGAGCAGCAGTTATTGCGGTTGAGTCGCCAACAGCAACATTCCAGTTAGATGATTTTTCTATGGTAAATATTGTAAGTGCTGCTATTTTTGGCGATGGTGCAGCAAGTGTGATTTTATCGTCTTACGAAGATGAAATAGGTCCAAAAATTATTGACGAAGCCATGTATCATTTTTATGATGCCGAAACCATGATGGGTTTTAAACTCGTTAATACTGGATTACAAATGATTTTAGATAAGGCAGTGCCAGAAACCATTTCAGAACATTTTCCTAAAATTGTGCATCCTTTTTTAGAACGAAACAACCTAACAATTCAAGATGTAAACCATCTTATTTTTCATCCAGGAGGAAAAAAAATCGTACAAACTGTTGAAGATTTATTCGGATCTTTAGGTAAAAATATTGATGACACAAAAGAAACATTAAGGCTTTACGGAAACATGAGTAGTGCTACTGTATTGTATGTTTTAGAACGTTTTATGGATAAGCAATTACCAAAAGGAGACAGAGGATTAATGCTCAGTTTTGGTCCAGGTTTTTCGGCACAACGTATATTATTAGAATGGTAATCATTTGTCATTCAGAGCGCAGCGAAGAATCTTTAAATAAAAGAGTTAATTATCAATACAATTAAAAATGAAACTAAATGTCACACTGAGCTTGTCGAAGTGTTGTTAAAATAAATATGATTAAAGATTTTCAAAATAAAAACTATTGGGCACTTATTTTAGGAGGCTCCAGCGGATTGGGTTTGGCGACTGCAAAAAAGCTAGCTAAACACGGAATGAATATTTGTATCATCCACAGAAACTCAAGAGCTCAAGAAGAAGAAATAGTTTCAGAATTCAACAAGATTAAAGCGGAAGATATTCAGTTTAATTCTTTTAATGTTGATGCGTTTAAAGCTGAAAAACGAGCACAGATTATTTCAGAATTAAAAGATGTATTAGGTGCCGAAGGAAAAATAAGAACACTCGTACATAGTGTCGCCAAAGGGAATTTAAAACCCATGATTTCCGAAGAAAAACCAACCTTAAAAAACGACGATTTCAACTTAACAATCAATGCCATGGCGATTAGTTTATACGATTGGACTAAAGCGATTTTTGAAGCGAAATTATTCGCGGAAGACACAAGAATTATAAGTTTTACAAGTGAAGGAAATACAAAAGCATGGAAAAATTACGCTGCAGTTTCTGCAGCAAAAGTCACGTTAGAAGCCATAACTAGAAACATCGCTTTAGAGTTTGCACTATTTGGTATTAGAGCTAATTGCATACAAGCTGGTGTAACAGATACAGCGTCTTTACGCATGATTCCTGGAAGTGAAAAAATTAAAAAACACAGTTTAATTCGTAATCCTTTTAAGCGTTTAACACTACCAGAAGATGTAGCCAATGCTGTATATTTATTATGTAAAGATGAAGCCAGCTGGATAAATGGAACAATACTAAAAGTAGATGGAGGCGAAAGTTTAAGTTAGAGACCTCACAGGTTTTTAAAACCTGTGAGGTCTGAAAAACCAAAAGTTAAATTGAATAACAAAGACATCATAAAATTACTACCATATCAACATCCATTTTTATTCGTGGATGAATTAAATAGTGTTTCAAATGAAGGCATCACAGGTAATTACACTTTCAAAAAAGAGGCGTATTTCTATGAAGGTCATTTTAAAAACAACCCAATTACACCTGGAGTAATTTTAACCGAATGTATGGCACAAATAGGTGTAGTCTGTTTAGGGATTTATATGATGAAAGACGATATTTCAGAAGTAAAAAAACCACAAATAGCCTTAACGTCGAGCCAAGTCGATTTCTTTTTACCTGTATTTCCTGGAGAAAAAGTGACTGTTATTTCAGAAAAAGAAGTTTTTAGATTTAATAAATTGAAATGCAAAGTTCAGTTGTTTAATGAGAAGAATGAATTGGTTTGTAGAGGACAAATTTCAGGTATGATGAAGATGAGTTAAGTTATCCTGCAAGGTTTTCAAAACCTTGTAGGTATGAATAAAAAAGTTTAGTATAATTAATGAGATTCCCACTTTTTTTGGGAAGTGAACATGAAAAAAAACAGAGTTGTTATAACAGGTTTAGGAGTCGTCGCACCAAATGGTGTTGGTATCGAGGCATTCACAAAAGCCATAAAAAATGGCGAATCCGGAATTACATTTCATCAACAGTTAGAAGACTTAAATTTTTCGTGTTGCATAGGAGGAATTCCTCAAATTTCCGAAGAAAAAAAACTAGAATATTTAACATCTTTACAATTGAGAGGGTTTAATAGTTCAGGGATTTTATATGGTTGTATTGCAGGAATGGATGCTTGGAAAGATGCAGGATTAAATGTTGATACTAACAGCGAATTAGACTTTGATAGCGGAACCGTTTTTGGAACAGGAACCTCTGGAGTTGAAAAATTTAGAGAAGCTATTTATAAGCTTGATGACAAACAAGTCAAACGTTTAGGAAGCACAGTTGTAGTACAAACTATGGCTAGCGGAATTAGTGCGTTTTTAGGCGGCATTTTAGGTTTAGGAAACCAAGTCACAACAAATTCGTCTGCTTGTACCACAGGAACCGAAGCGATTTTAATGGGTTACGAACGTATTAAAAACGGACAAGCAAAACGAATGCTCGTTGGGAGTTGTAGTGACGATGGACCATATATTTGGGGAGGATTTGATGCAATGCGTGTGATGACTTACAAACATAACGAATCTCCAAAAGAAGGCTCAAGACCTATGAGTGCAACAGCATCTGGGTTTGTACCAGGAGCAGGTGCAGGTGCTTTAGTTTTAGAGTCTTTAGAAAGCGCTTTAGAAAGAAACGCAAACATTTACGCTGAGGTTTTAGGCGGAAATATCAACTCTGGTGGACAACGTAATGGTGGTACAATGACAGCTCCAAATGCTGAAGCTGTACAACGTTGTATAAAAGATGCGATTACAAATGCTAATATTTCTGCTAAAGATATTGATACTATAAATGGACATTTAACTGCAACCTCAAAAGACAGTCTAGAAATTGAAAACTGGACTAAAGGATTAAACAGAAACGGAACAGATTTTCCGTATATAAATTCTTTAAAATCTATGGTTGGTCATTGCTTAGCAGCTGCTGGAAGTATAGAGAGTGTCGCAACTGTATTGCAATTAAAAGAGCAATTTGTATTTCCTAATATAAATTGTGATGATGTGCATCCAGAGATTTCAGCATTAATTTCTAAAGAAAAAATTCCGAAGCAATTATTAAAAACAGAACTAAATATAGCAGCTAAAGCTAGTTTTGGTTTTGGTGATGTTAATGGTTGTGTTATTTTTAAGAAGTATATTTAGACTCATGGTCTTCGACAGGCTCAGACTGACAAATGATTTTCAGTTTTGTCTTTGATTATAACATAGCCAATTGCAAGTTACAATGTCACACTGAGCTTGTCGAAGTACAAAAACCAGCTAAAAGATTTTAAATATGAAATTCTATTTCGTTTATATATTATTATGTGCAGACAAAACCTACTACACAGGTATGACTAATGATTTAGAAAGAAGAGTATCTCAACATAAATCTGGTCATAAAAAAGACTCTTATACTGCAACAAGATTGCCAATTACGTTACTTTGGTATTTACAATGTGAAAACCCGAAAGAAGCTATTACAATTGAAAAACAAATAAAAGGATGGTCTCGAAGAAAAAAGGAAGCTTTGATTAATGAAAACTGGGATGATTTAATCCAATTTTCAAAGAATTATAAGGAAAACGATAACCATATATAGTTGATGGTGTGGTCTTCGACAAGCTCAGACTGACATTTAGTTTCTGATTTGTCTTGATAACTACCTTTACAATTGTAAGTTCTAATGTTACACTGAGCTTACTGATGTCCTTATAAGTCTAGCGAATTAAGTAAGAATAGTCTTTGACAAGCTCAGACTGAAATAGTTATCTACAATTGGATTTTTAGTTAATTAAATATTAAGAGTTATTTTTTATTTAATGTGTTGCACTTATGGGTTGAACTCAGCATGAATCCAACTATGAAAATTCAATGTCACACTGAGCTTGTCGAAGTGCAAAAAAATATGGATATTTAAAAAGAAAAACAAAATATGAATAAAGACCAATTAATAGCCAAACTAAAAACCATCGTTCAACCTTATATTCAAGATGAGGAGGCGTTTAAAAATCTATCTGAAAAGACCGATTTTATTAACGATTTAAAAATAAACTCAGCTAATTTAGTAGATGTTATTTTAGATGTGGAAGACGAATTTGATATTAGAATTGAAAACGACGACATGGAAAAAATGACCTCTGTAAAAGCAGCAATGGATATTGTAAACGAAAAGCTAGCAGCAAAATGATAGGCAATGACATTGTCGATTTAAAACAAGCAGCTAAAGATAGTAATTGGAAACGACCACGTTTTTTAGACAAAGTATTCACTAAAAAAGAACAACAACTCATTTTTAATTCTGAAAACCAACACCAAATGGTTTGGTTACTTTGGAGCATGAAAGAAGCTGCTTATAAAGTAAATGTACAGCAGTTTGGGAAGCGGTTTTTTAACCCGAAACGCATTGAGTGCAAACTAATTTCTAATCAAAAAGGAAGTGTTAGAATTGGTTCTGAATCCTATTTTACACACTCTATACTTAACGAAAATATAGCGTACTCTGTCGCAACATTATCTAATGATAAAAACTATACAAGTGAATGGTTTAAAATAAAAACATCAGAGTATCAATCGCAAAGCGCTATGTTAAAAGCGCATTTTTTAAGCGTGTTTCCAGAGGAAACTGTGACTTTAGAAATTAAGAAGAACCATCTAAATATTCCTCAATTATACAAAGGAGGTAAGGCGTTAAATCTGTCTTTTTCTCTAACGCATCATGGTTTGTATTGCGGATTAGCGTTCTAATCGTGTAGGACCATTGTAGTTTTGTAATTGTGCTCTAACTAACTGTACTTTAATGTAAGAATTATAACTAATTTTTATAATTGCTAGTATAGCAGCACCTGTTATTATTAAGCAAAAACATAATAATATAAACGCGTTTTTAATGCGTTTTCTTTTAAAACTCTGGTCTTCAACACTTATTAATGTTTTAGTTTTTGGATTGTAAAAGCCAGTAACTTCTACTTGATGTTCTAAACTATTTTTAATAGAATGTGTGCTTTCTTTTGATGTACTGAAGGTGTCGTCATTTAGTTTAAAAATATAGGTTTTAGGCTGTAATTCCGCTAAAATAGATTCCGTTTTTTTGGCTTTGGCTATTCGAATTTGATGTTCGTTTAAACGTCTTTTATATTCTTTATCTATTGTGTTATCTAAAATTGAATCGTTTTGTATGCTAGAAAGGTATTTATTAAAAAGCGGATTATCTTTTAATTGTTTTTTAAAATTGGTTTTAAATTGTTCTTCATTTGGCGCTTTAAAAGCTCTTGATGGTAAAAAATAAGCAATATTTGTATTTGAAGCAGGATGGTTGTAAATACGATCTCTTTCCGCTTTTGAAATCAAGTAATTTTCACCTAAATAGTCTGATAGTTTTTTAAATTGAAACACCCAAGCCTTCTTAATTTTGATATAATTTGAAGTTGTTATAGTATTTAATTCTTCCGTAGAAGTCATTGTGATTGCATGTTTTTCAGTTTTAAATAATTCTGGAAATTGTAAACCAAATTCTATATTACTTTGCATAAACAGCACTAATAACGTTGGAATGATCAATAATAAACTTGCATAATTTAGTAACGAAATGCGTTTGGTTTTAGTTAGGCCATTTTCAATTTCATAATCAAAGGATAAGGTTTTGTTAACCGACACCATATATCTGGCAGCTCCTTCGTTTACTGCAACTGCGCCATCTCTTAAAATATACTCGTAAGTAATAGGTTGTTTTTGAGACTTTAAATACTTGCGCCAATGCCATGGTGTTTTTACCTTATGTCCATTAATAGTATCGTAATAAGCACCACTTTTACCATGACTTTCGTAAATGCGTTTATAGTTTCCGGTTTCTTTAAAAATTTCTGGGTTAATTTGGTGTTGCTTATAGCCTTTTAAAAACCAATTCAAGATATAAAGGAGTGCAATTAGAATTCCGAAAAGGATATTAATTCTAAATACATTAGAGTCTTTTTCACTATAAATTGCTATTGCAGCTATGGCAATAATGAGCACTAGAACTACAAACAATCCAAAAATCAGTTTTTTGGCGCTTCGGATTTGGCTGGCAACAAATGCTAATTCTTTGTCGTTTAGGTATCGTCTTGCAAACATTATAGAGTTAAATAGGATTCAAAAATCGGTAATTTGGAGTTAAAATGGATTGTTTTATATTAAAAAAGCAGACTAAACGAAGTTAGCCTGCTTTTTGCTTTTGTAAAAGTTATGTGTTTAGACCACATAGATTTTTAAAGCCTGTGAGGTCTTTTAGAAATCAACTCTTTCTATTAGCCTTCATTTTCTTCTCTCGTCTAATTCTCCAAGGTGCGTTTTTTTGCCAATCTCCAGCCATAATGCAACCGTAAGGCATAACCTCGTCAATAACTTTACCAAGGTTATAGTCTTCCATTTGTGCTCTTACTGCTTTTGCATTTTTGTAAGCACTTGGTAACTCGGTAATATCAATTTCTTTAGAGAAAAATCTAACATCTAAACCTCTAGTTTCTTCTTTAAAGATTTGCATAGTGGTTCCTGTTTTGCTTTTTCTGTGTTGGGTTCTACTCACATTTCTACCAGCTCCATGAGGTGCAAAGCCTAAATTGGTGTTTGTAGTATCGCCTTCAACAATTAAAACGGGTTCGCTCATGTTTAAAGGGATTAATCTAGGTCCTGTAATATCTGGCATAAACTTAGCGTCTAAAGGAGTTGCACCTTTGGCGTGGTAAAACAAATCACCATCTTTAAACACAAAATTATGTTCATTCCAATATCTGTTCTCGATATCAATCTCTAAACTTTGAGCTACTGCATTGTGCAATACTTCATGATTAGTTTTTGTCCAATTCCTTATGGTTTGTAAGGCTTCCCAATACGCCTGACCTTCTTCTGTTTCGAAAGGAATCCATGCATTTTGTTTCATGGTGTCTGGCGATAATTCTTTTCTAAAGCGCTCTGCTATTTTCATACCTTTTGAGTATAATCGTGCTCCTGGACCTCTAGATCCATGATGTGTTACCATCATTGTATTTCCTGTTTTTTTAGAGGTACCTACAAACAAAAAATGGTTACCATCACCTTGCGTGCCTAAATGCGCTCTTGCCATTTTAATCATGTCCTTATCTCCTAAAAAGTAGTTAGCCTCAAAAGCGGCTAATAATTGTTCTGGGAATTTAAACTGCGAATTTCTATCTCTTCCACCAGGACCAAAATGTGTAATGGCGTGTGCAGCATCTAAAATGTCTTTTGGATCTGCTTTGCCAAAATCGGTTAGCATTACAGAGCAGCAAATATCTGCACTGTGCATACCTGGATGAATCGCATTTTTTGCAACTGCAACGCCTCCAACAGGAATGGTTCCGTCTGGTCCAGTAGGACAGGCGTCTGGCATAATAGCACCAGAAACTAAGGTTGGTGTTTTCATTAAGGTTTGCATAGAGTTAATTACTTTTTCTACATTACCTTTTTCTTCTTCATTTTCTGCTTTAATATTAATTGAAAAAGCAACTGGTGTTTTATGCAATGCAATAGGATCTGGCGATTTAAATTGCTCTAAATAAGCAAGCATCTCGTCGTTGTTTAATTTATTTTCGTTTATATGTGTAATGGCATTTTTCATCCATTTTCCTTGTTTGAACCCTAATTCTAATAAGTGGTTTCCTGTTATTTTTGTGTTCCTTTTATTTCTTTTTTCAATGAGATTCTTCGCTATGCTCTGAATTACATTTTAATTAAACTCTGCCAGCTCCAGCGTCTGGCAGAGTGCTACTTTAAAAAGCCTGATTCCAAAAAGACTTCTTATTAATTACTCTGCAAATATTTTACACTATTGCGCAATGTTTTTGCGTAGTAAATAATTTTTTTAAAATTTTATTGAGATGCATACATTTTATCTCTTCTATCTATTTCGCCTAAGGGACTTCCTTTAAAGGTTAAAATGTTTACAAACCCATTGTCTTTAGTAATTAAAGAGTCTTTTTGTTTTACAGCACCAATCGTTTTATTACCATAATCTCCTGTTAATTTATTGGTTGCTGGATCTACGTCTCCCCAAAGTTTATCTGGTTTTCCGTTATCTATTGGTTTGACAAAATAGGTGATACCTGTTACTTTAGATTGTACAATAAATCGTCCTGTTTTGTCTGTTTCCATGAGGAATTTTTTCATTAATTCATGGCGTTTCATAATTATTTCTTGTTTTAAACCTACAAGGTTTTAAAAACCTTGCAGGTTGGTTATTTCTTCTTCTTCTTTTTCTTTTTACTCTTGGATTTTGACTTCTTTTTAGGTTTCATTTTATTTTTAATCCTTTTCATTTCAGAATCTATAAAATCTAAATAGCTATTATTATATCCAAGTGTTTTTGCTTGTTTTAAAGCTTTTAATGCTTTTTTATAGTCTTGAAGACACTCGAAA
The DNA here is from genome assembly GCF_053604675.1 of Lacinutrix salivirga. Classification (NCBI taxonomy): domain Bacteria; kingdom Pseudomonadati; phylum Bacteroidota; class Flavobacteriia; order Flavobacteriales; family Flavobacteriaceae; genus Lacinutrix; species Lacinutrix salivirga. The sequence goes on along the minus strand of NZ_JBSHNP010000084.1, from coordinate 110,769 downwards.
ATAAAACCTTGTAATAGGTAGATTTCGCTTTTATAAACGCCTTTAACGGTTAAGGCAAAATCAATTAATTTTTGAGCTTCGTTGTAATCTTCGTTCCATAGTAACACTAAAATGTAGTGCGAATACACTTTTTTAAAATCCATTTTGTTTGCTAAAGCTTCAGCATAATATTGCTTGGCTTTTTCGTAATCGCCAAATTGTTCGGCTTGCAAACGACCCATTAAATACAAAGCATAAGCGTTGTTGGCTTCGTAGGATAAGGCGTAATTTAAATTTTCAACAGTTTCTTCTAATGCGTATGGATAAGCATCTATGGCTTTAAGCACGTAATTGTTTAACAAATTCGTGTCCATTGATTTGTGTTTTTTAGCAATGAAACGTTTCGACTGCGCTCAACGTGACAATGCGATTGTTTTATATTTTTCTGTTGTCATTCAGAGGCAGAGCCGAAGAATCTCACAACTAAATAAGAAGAGATTCTTCAATCACTTCATTCTTTCTGAATGACAAGACGTTTGGTAATTACTGTATTGGGAATGTTTTAGCAGAAGTGCTAACGACTAAAAACAAAAAACCCGAAACAGTATTTTAAAAGCTTCGGGTTTTTCATTTTATAAATTTTATAAAAGTTTATCTAACAAAACTCACGAAGCATCACAAAAGGCAGTTTTCCTTTTGGATTGTTTTGATATGTTATAAATAAACTCATAGTTTCTAATTTTTAATTCAACTTGTTTTGGCTGTACTTTGACAACGCTCAGCATGAAAACTGCGCTGCAAATATCTAAATTAATTTTTGACTTTTCCAAATTTAATTTTCAAAGTCCTGAAAATTTGAGGTCATAATACGAAGTATTATATTTTTTTGAAAAAAGCAAGGAAGAATTTAAAATCCGAAAAAATTCTATCATTTTATACATTTACGCATTTAAGTTGCGTAGTCATTTTGTATTTTTATTTCAGGTTAAAACTCAGTATAAAATGGCAGTAAATAAAAACGCACTTATTAGGTATAAAACCATAGATAAATGTTTGCAAAACAAGTTTAGACAATGGACGCTTAACGATTTAATTGAAGCGGTTTCTGATGCGCTTTATGAGTATGAAGGCAAAGACATAGATGTTAGTAAACGTACAGTACAGTTAGATTTACAGATGATGCGTAGCGATAAATTGGGTTATAACGCGCCTATTGTGGTTTATGACAGGAAGTTTTATAAGTATGAGATAGAGGGTTTTAGCATTGTAAATATACCAGTTACTGATAAAGATGTAAAAATAATGAATGATGCTATTCAGGTTTTACGACAGTTTAAGGATTTTTCTTTATTTAAAGAAATGGATGGTGTTTTACAACGTTTAGAAGATTCGGTTTATTCTTCTCAAAAAGATAAGCGAGCAATTATTCATTTAGACAAAAACGAACAGCTTAAAGGCTTGGAATTTATTGATGTGCTTTACGAATCTATTCAGAATAAAAAAGTTATTGAAATTGCCTATCAATCGTTTACGGCAAGGAATTCGAGTAAAATGATAGTGCATCCACAGTTGCTAAAAGAATTTAATAACCGTTGGTTTTTATTGGCATATAAAAATGAAAAATTTATAACTTTAGCTTTAGATAGAATGTTATCTATTGAAATTTTTAAAGGCACTGAGTATAAAGATTTACAAATTAATGGTGATGAATACTATAAAGAAGTTGTTGGTGTTTCGGTTTCTAACACACGAGCCGAGCGTATTCAGTTTTGGGTAGATAGAAAAAATGCACCTTATGTAATTACTAAGCCATTTCATAAAACGCAACGAATTATCGAACAACGAGATGATGGTGTTGTATTTAATATTTTTGTCCAAATTAATTTTGAACTGGAACGTTTAATTTTAGGGTTTGGAGAGAATATTGAAGTGCTTAAACCAAGAAAATTAAGAAACCGAATATTAAAAAAATTAAAAACTTCGGTTGATAATTATCAAGATATTTCTAAATAAACTTCCGCATTAATTTCAAGCCTTTCGCTATGCTCAAAAAAGATAATTTGTTTATTTAAGTAGGCTTCAATTAAATAATAATTTCCTTTAAAATAAGATTGTTTTACAGTTGCTTTTAAATGAGATTTTTCAACCACTTTTAATTGATGTGCATAAATAATTTTTTCATTTATGGTATTAAATTCTCCAAAAAATGAAGCTACTAAAGGTGTTTTTGGGGTTTTATATAAGTTTTCTGGATTATCATTTACTGCAATTTTCTGGTTGTTTAAAACAATCATTCTGTTTGCAAAACCTAAAACATCATCTTTATCGTGTGTAGCGACTATACATGTTATCTGTTTTTCTTTTAGGTAATTGTAAACGCTTCGTCTTAAACTTCTTTTTTGATGATTATCGATATGGCTAAATGGCTCATCTAATAAAATAATTTCGGGTTGTTTTGCTAAAGCACGTGCTAATGCAACACGCTGTTTTTGTCCACCAGATAGTGTTTTTACTTTAGTTTTTGCAAAGTTAGTAAGCTCAACAACTTGTAATAATTCTGTTGTCCGTTTTTGTTTTTCTTCTGGGAAGAAATTGGAGAGGTGTTTACCTATATTTTCTTCGACAGTAATAAAAGGCATTAAATCAAATTCTTGTGCTACGTATTTCATAAAATCGTAGCCAACTACAAGATTATATTCTGGACCTAAAATTTGTGTGTCTTTCCAAAAAATTTGGCCATCATTTAAATCGTATTCGCCATATAAGACTTTAAGTAAAGTGCTTTTTCCCGAACCACTTTCGCCAATAATCGCTATGTTTTCGCCTTGGTTTACTGTAAAGGATAGGTGTTTTAAAACAGGAGTTTTTGTGTAAGAAAAAGATAGGTTTTTTACTGTTAGCATAGAGTAAATATAACAAGACCTCACAAGTTTTAAAAACCTGTGAGGTCTAAATATAGTTTATGATTTTTTTAATCTTTAAATTCTTCTTTCATTTTACTTGGTAATACATCGTAACCCATATTGTAAAGTGTAAAGCCAAAAATATCTGCATATTGCTCTATGGTTTTACTAACAGGAGTTCCTGCACCATGTCCTGCATCTGTTTCTATACGAATAAGTGTTGGGTTAGTTCCTGCTTGTTTTGCTTGTAACTCTGCAGCAAATTTAAAACTGTGAGCAGGCACAACACGATCGTCATGATCTCCTGTTGTAACCATTGTTGCAGGATATTCTACCCCTTTTTTCACATTATGCACAGGAGAGTAATTTTTTAAATATTCAAACATTTCTTTGCTGTCTTCTGCTGTTCCATAGTCGTAAGCCCAACCTGCTCCAGCTGTAAATGTGTGATAACGTAACATGTCTAAAACACCAACACCAGGAAGTGCTACTTTCATTAAATCTGGTCTTTGCGTCATTGTTGCTCCTACTAATAAACCTCCATTAGAGCGACCAGAAATAGCTAAATAATTTGATGAGGTGTAGTTGTTTTCTATTAAATACTCTGCAGCAGCAATAAAATCGTCAAATACATTTTGTTTTTGCATTTGCGTTCCTGCTTTATGCCATTTTTTACCATATTCTCCACCACCTCTTAAATTAGGAACTGCATAAACACCTCCTTGTTCCATCCAAACGGCATTTGGTAAACTAAAACTTGGATTTAAACTAATATTAAATCCTCCATAACCATAAAGTATTGTTGGATTTTTCCCATTAAGTTCCATGCCTTTTTTATACGTAATTATCATTGGTATTTTTGTACCATCTTTAGAGTTGTAAAACACCTGTTTACTTGTAAAATCATCAGCATTAAAGTCGATGTTTGGCTTCCAGTATAATTCAGATTCACCAGTTTCTACATTGTATTTATAAATACTAGAAGGTGTGTTGTAATTTGTAAACGAGTAGTAATCTATTTTTTCTTCTTTTTTACCTCCAAAACCACCTGCATTTCCTACTCCTGGTAGTTTTACTTCTCTAACCAGTTTGCCTGTGTAATCGTATTGTTTTACTTGTGATATGGCATCGACCATATACTCTGTAAAGAAGTAACCTCCTCCTGTGGATGGACTTAAAACATATTCTGTTTCTGGTATAAAATCTTTCCAGTTTTCTGGTGAAGGGTTTGCAGCATCTACAGTCACAATTTTTTGATTTGGTGCATCGAGATTAGTCACTAAATATAGTTTACTGCCTACGTTATCGATAACATAAGTATCACTATCTGTATGATTTAAAATGGTTTGTAAAGGACTATTTTGTTTAGATAAATCTTTTATGAATAACTTGTTACCAGAGGTTGATACACTTGCTCTAATAAGTAAGTAGTTATTATCTTCGGTTACAGATCCACCAACGTATCTGTGTTTTTCGGAAGCTTTAGCACCAAAAATGACTTTATCGTCTTTTTGAGATGTGCCTAATTTATGATAATATACTTTGTGTTGATCTGTTTTAGCAGATAATTCGCTTCCTTTTGGCTTATCGTAACTAGAGTAATAGAATCCTTCGTTTTTATACCAAGACATGCCACTAAATTTAATATCTATTAGCGTGTCTTCTATAATTTCTTTTGTTTCGGCATTCATTACTATAATTTTACGCCAATCGCTACCACCTTCTGATATTGAATATGCTAAAGTTTTTCCGTCTTTAGAGAAACTGGTTCCACCTAAGGATGTTGTTCCATCTTTAGAGAAGGTGTTTGGATCTAAAAAGACTTCTGCTGTATCAGGATTGCTTCCTTTTTTATACCTATAGATAACATATTGGTTTTGTAGTCCGTTATTTTTATAAAAATAGGTATAGTCGCCTTCATTAAAAGGTGCTCCAATTTTTTCGTAATTCCAAAGTTTTTCTAAACGTTCTTTTAGTTCTTGCCTGTAAGGAATGTTATCTAAATACCCAAAAGTTGCTTTGTTTTGTGCTTTTACCCAAGCTTCGGTTTCTTTACTTCTATCATCCTCTAGCCAACGGTAAGGGTCTTTAATTTCTGTACCAAAATAATTTGTAACAGTATCTACTGTATTTGTTTGCGGATAATTAACTGTAATTTCTTTTCTTATTTTTTGCTCTTCTTTACAAGACATAATAACGGAAAGTGTTAATAAGCAAAGTGCTATTTTTTTCATTTTTATAGATTTTTAATAGGCTTAAATTTAAACAAAAAAGCGCTCACATAATGCATGTGAACGCTTTTAATTAGTTTTACTTTTAATATTTTATAATTTAATAAATTTTTGAACTTTAACTGCTCCTTGATTAGAAATTCTAAGCATATAGTTTCCTGCTGCTAAAGTTGAAACGTTTAATTGATTATTATTAATCTTTCCTTTTTTAACTAAACGACCACTTACATCAAAAATCATATATGGTGTTTTATTTAAATTTAAATCTGTACTTAGGTTTAAAAACTCACTAGTTGGGTTAGGATATGTAATTAGGTTATTTACTGTAAATTCTTCTAAGCTTAATGTGTTTTCACCTTCGGTAATTTGAAGCGTACTGTTAATGGTTGGATTAGATATCATATCTACTATACCAGAAGGCCACTCTACAGTAATGCTTGTAATTGAAGCGTCTGTGCCTATACCAAAATGGGTATTTATAGTATTCATGTATCTAAAGCCATCTCCACTTCTCACCTCTCTTATTTGAGTTCCTGAAGGTGTTTCGATAGTTACACGAGCACCAATTCCGTTAATATTACTTGTAGTTCCAATAGTATTAATTGTAAGCCAGTTATTTGAGTTTCCATTATTCATATAAATAGAACCTCCAAAAGCATCAATAAATCCATCGTTATTTAAATCTCCAAAAGAACCATCGCTAGGTACCATATCTGAATTTACAGAGAAAGTCATATCTCCATTTCCGAATAAAATATCTCCATTTGAAGCGATATCTAAATTGCCATCGTTATCAAAATCATAACGAACATTCTCGTGATTAAAAGAAGTTACGCCAACCACTCCAGAGCCTGCAGTTACATCTGTAAATGTTACAGTTATATTTTCTGGATCAGAATCATCAAGATCATTACGCATTAATTTATGAGGATCTGAAGGATCACTACTACCAATAAACACATCTAAATCACCATCATTATCAAAATCGCCCCAAGTTGAAGACCATGTTTGCATTGGGTCTGCTAAGTTTAAAGCAGCAGCATTTTCTACAAACACTCCATTGTTATTGGTATGCATTTGGTTTGTTCTTCTTGCTGTAGCTCCTCCACATTTAGCAATAAACATGTCTTGATCACCATCATTATCGTAATCTATCCAAATAGACCCATAATTACCTCCAGAAGCATAATCTCCTAAATTATATGGAGCTCCAGCAGTTGCTGTTTGATAATATACAAGGTTGCCAGTACCATCATTTATATAATAAACATTTGGTTGTACATCATGACACACAAAAGCGTCTAAGTTTCCATCGTTATTTATATCTACAAAGTTAGAACGTTGAGAAAATACATAGTCTGAACCAGAAGCCTCTTCGAAACCAGAAACATCGTCAAAAGCATTGCCGTTATTTACATTGTTATTATCTACAATGGCTTTCATAAAAGTAACGCCATTACCAGAACCATAAAGTAAATCTGTATATCCATCTGCATTATAATCTGCAGCAGCTAAACTCCATGAAGGCGTATAATCTGCTGAAGGTGTTGTAATATTTACTAACCTAAATCCATTAGGTTGTGTTGGATCTTGAAACTGAATATTTACGTTTGTTGAAGATATTGAAACAATATCATCCAAGAAATCGCCATTCATATCTACAACTGCACGATTAGAACCAGATGTAGATAACGACGACTCCGTAAAATTTATAGGAGCTGGACCTTCTGGATCCGGAACATCTATTGGGTCTCCATAACTAATTTCGAAATCAAAGCCAGAGTCATTCCATCTATCATCAAATGCAATGTAATAGGTTGTTCCAGGCATTGCGCTAAAAGTTGCTATAGATAAATAACCATTTCCAATGGTTCCATCATCATCATCTCCTCCAACACATACTAAAGAACCACAAGTCCCTGAATATACATGTATTCTGGTATCTCCTCCAGAGTTTTGTGATAAATCTGTTGAAATAGTAACTCCTGTTTCTTCTGTAAGATCTATAGTATAAGCATACCACTCTCCGTTTGATGCTCCAGTTCCATTTGCGGCACAGATTGGATTTGGGATTTCCGAGCCATCTACAGCATTAACAGTAAATGTTCCAATTCCGTTAATTGGAGTTGCATTTGCAGCATCTGCACAAGTGTCGGAACTAACTTGGGCATTTAGTGTCACAGACAATGAAAGCGACAACATTATTAGTAATAGTTTTTTCATAATTATTATTATTTATTTAATTGCATGTTTGTGTTAAAGAGTTTATCCATTGTTCCATAAGTGCTACACCTTCTTCATGAACAATTGTTCTGCCAATAAAAGGCATTCTGTAGGCTTCTTCTGTAGAACTCATCCTAAAATGTATTGCTGATCTTGTAAAATTAGTTGGTGTAACAATGTTTGTTAATCCGCTATTTTCTATTTCTATTTCAGGTTCAACACACACTCCCATATTTGTTAAATCTTCAGTTAAATGAAACTCAAAAAGCATAGGTCTATAATTACAATATCCTTGTGGAAAATGGCAATGTGCACAATTAATATCTACATAAGAACGTGCTCTTAATTCTAAAGATTTGGAAGTATCGTTGTAGTTTACAGTAGATACAATATTATTTGGGTAGTCAACTTCTAAATAACCAAAATCTACCCATTTTGATAGCTGGTTGGCACTACCATCTTCATAAGTTAGGTCTCTATTTAAATTTTGAGGTTTTGGACCAATTGGTCCAGGAACATCAAATTTATTATGGCATGTAAAACATTCTCCACGAGAAGGTACTCTATAAGTTGTTGATTTTGTTTCACCTTGTCTAATCCACTCTAAATCTACAGAGTGACCTTGATTTGTGAAGGTTGCTTCTGTTTGATCTTCGTTCCATAAATAATTGGCAAAATCCCAACCGTCTTCTTTTTTATACATTAAACGAGTTTCAATAATTTTTGATGAATTATTTGGTTGTACATTATCGTAATAGAAGTTTTTTATTAATACTGCTCCTGTTGGAAAATCTAGTGTAGTATAATCGTTTACGTAGCTTGCCTTCACATTTTCAGGCATCCAAACAAAACGTTTTTTTTTGGCGTAATCAGAAAATAAAGTAGAATTTAAATCATAAGGAAGCACTCCATAAACTGGGTTTAATTGTTTTATATCTCCTTCAAAAAAATTATAGTCGGATAAATTGTCGTAAGGCATATCTTCCAAGTTAAAAACAACTGGAGATACCTGAACAGGATTTGGAGTTGGAACATAATTATCACTAGATGAACAAGAGTTCAAATTCAAAATAATTATAGATAGTAAGAGTAAAAAAAAGTACTTTTTTATCATATGTTCAAAAACAATAGTTTACGAATATATAAAATTAAAGTAAGTTTGCTTAAATAATTAAGTCATAATGCGTTATAAATACGTTGAATAAATAGTTAAAATGCAAATTTATTAGAAAACCCTTAATTACACTAAGTCGTTGTTAAGTAAATACTCTGCAATTTGCACAGTATTTGTAGCAGCACCTTTACGTAAATTATCGCTTACAATCCATAAATTTAGTGTGTTTGGTTGCGAACCATCTCTACGAATACGGCCAACAAAAACATCGTCTTTTCCATTTGCGTAAAGAGGCATTGGATACGTATTTGCATCTATATTGTCTTGTACTACTACTCCTGGAGTTGTATTTAGTATTTGTATTATCTCTAATAAATCAAAATCGTTTTCAAACTCTACATTTACAGCTTCACTATGTCCTCCAGAGGTAGGTATTCTAACAGCAGTTGCAGTAACTGCAATGGTTTTATCGTTGAGAATTTTTTGAGTTTCCCTAACGAGCTTCATTTCTTCTTTTGTATAGCCATTTTCTTCAAAAACATCGCAATGCGGAATAGCATTTTTATGTATAGGATAAGGGTAGGCCATTTCCCCTTTTACACCAGCCATTTCATTTTCTAATTGTTTTACAGCTTTTACTCCTGTGCCTGAAATGGATTGATAAGTTGAAACTACAATACGTTTAATTTTGTATTTGTTATGTAATGGAGCCAAGGCCATAACCATTTGAATGGTCGAGCAGTTTGGATTTGCAATAATTTTATCGGTTTTAGTAAGCGAACTTGCATTAATTTCTGGCACAATTAGTTTTTTACTGTGATCCATTCGCCAAGCAGAAGAGTTATCGATTACAGTTGTCCCTATTTCAGCAAATTTTGGAGCCCACTCTAAAGAGGTATTTCCTCCTGCAGAAAATAAAGCAATATTTGGATGCATAGCTAACGCATTAGAGAGACTAACAATTGTATAAGCCTTGTTTTTAAATGTAATTTCTTTTCCTACAGATTTACTTGAGGCTACAGGAATTAATTGCGTTATAGGAAAATTACGTTCTTCCAGAACTTTTAACATTACCTCTCCAACCATGCCTGTGGCACCAACTATTGCTAATTTCATGTTATTGTATGTATTGTTTTCTAATTGTTAGATGTTAATTAGGCTATTTTTTTTACTTAATAAAAGCTTGTAACATGTTTATTTTATAGCTACCAGTTTTATTATAAACGTTATGAGTACAAAGCTATTATATTTCTAATTGCTAGTGTATAAAAACAGATTAATTTTTTTAAAAATAAGCGTATAAAAAAATCGGTTTTGCATTGCAAAACCGATTTTTAAAGTTGTTTTAAAATTTAGATTTACTTTTTTAAAGCATCTCTAATTTCCATTAACAATTCGTTATCAGTTGGTCCTGCTGGAGCAGGCTCTTCAGCTGGTTTTTTCATTTTGTTATATGCTTTTACAATTATAAACATTACTAAACCAACAATAATTAAACTAATAATTGCATTAACCCAGATTCCCCAAGTAATTGCATTTTCTGGCGTTACTACTTTGCCAGCAGCATCAACGACAGCCTCGTCTAATACATATTTTTTATCTGCAAAATCAACTCCTCCAGAGAAGTGACCTACAACAGGCATAATAATATTATTTACAAATCCTGTAACAACAGCTCCAATTGCTCCTGCCATGATTACAGCAACCGCGAATTCCACCACGTTTCCTGTCATAATAAAATCCTTAAATTCTTTAAGCATAATTTTAATTTTTAAGTTAGTTGATATTAATTAAGATTCAATTTAGTTAAAATTTTAACATATACCTTATAGTATTTTAGTTTAAATGAAACGCTTATCGATTAAATACGCGTTTTATACGCTGAGATACAGAAGTGAGAACTTCATAGGAAATAGAATTGATATTTTCTGCTAAATTTTCGGCAGTATTTTGTGTGCCAAAAACAATAACTTCGTCTCCTTCTTGGCAATTAATTGTGGTAATATCTACCATAATCATGTCCATACATACGTTTCCTAAAATTAAAGCTTTTTGATTATTAATATAAACAAAACCCTTTCCGTTTCCATAGTGTCTGCCAATACCATCTGCATGACCTATTGGAAGTGTTGCTGTTATAATGGTTTTTATGGCTTTAAAGGCACGATTATAACCTAAACTTTCTCCAGCTTTTAAAGTATGTATTTGTGAGATTACTGTTTTTAAAGTGGCTATAGGTTTTAATTCTTTATTTATTTTAGGGTTGTTTCCAAAACCATATAAACCAATACCTGTTCTCACCATATCTAAGTGAGCGTTTGGATAATTCATAATCCCAGAAGTATTGGATTGGTGTAGTATAGGTTGGTATCCTAAACCATTACTAATTGTTTTTGCTATGTTCTGGAATGTGTTTATTTGCTGCAAAGTAAATTCGCGTTCATTTTCATCTTCACTAGCTGCTAAATGCGATAAGAGCGATTTTACTTTAACAGAAGAATGTTGTTTTACAAGTTCAATAATTTCAGAAGAATCTTTTTCTAAAAAACCTAATCTATTTAAACCAGAATTAAATTTTATATGAATAGGATAGTTCGTTTGTTTCTGTTTTTCCGCAGTATTAATAAAAGCTTTTAGAACACGTGTGGAGTATAAATTGGGTTCTAAACAACGTTCTATAAGTGTATCGAAATTTACAGGTTGAGGATGGAGTACTAAAATGGGTGTTGTTATGCCTGCATCTCGTAGCGCAACTCCTTCGTTGGTGTACGCAACTGCAAAATAATCGACCTCTAAATTTTGTAAGGTGAGTGCAATTTCTTGGGCATCACTACCATAAGCAAATGCTTTTACTACAGCTAAAATTTTAGTTTCTGGTTTTAATTTCGATGTTATAAACCTAAAATTATGCTCTAGCGCTTTTAAGTCTATTTCTAGAACGGTTTGTTGCGCTTTAGGCATTGGACGATTTGGATTTGTTTTCTATTTCTTGTGGATCATTCACTTTCATCTGCTTTAACTTATCTCTAAGCATCACTTTATAGTAAGCAGCACGACTTAAGGGTTCGTACTCTTCGACTTCGCCAAGTAAAACAAGAGCATCGCTATTTGCTTTTCTGTAGCTATATTGTGCTAAGTTTCCTGTGCGTGTACACACAGCATGTACTTTGGTTACATACTCTGCAGTTGCCATTAAATTTGGCATTGGTCCAAAAGGGTTGCCTTTAAAATCCATATCTAAGCCAGCAACAATTACGCGAATACCTTTATTGGCAAGGTCGTTACAGACGCGTACAATCTCATCGTCAAAAAACTGAGCCTCGTCAATACCTACCACATCGCAACCGTCTGCCAAAATAGGAATATTAGCAGCAGCAGGCACAGGAGTTGAGCGAATTTCGTTAGCATCGTGCGAGACAACCATCTCTTCGTCATAACGTACATCGACAGCAGGTTTAAAAATTTCTACTTTTTGTTTTGCAAATTGCGCACGTTTAAGCCTTCGGATAAGCTCTTCGGTCTTGCCAGAAAACATAGAACCGCAAATAACTTCTATCCAACCAAATTGTTCTTTAGGATTTACTGTATTTTCGAGAAACATTTTGTAATTTTAACACTAAAATGAAAGCAAATTTCGTTTTCATAAAGGTGATGCAAATTTATTAAAAATCAAAAGGCTTAAATACAATTATTAAAAAAACATTAAAAATAAAAGTGATGAGAAAGAAATTAGAATCAGAATTAGTAAGTATAGCGCATAGGATTCTAAAGCTAAAAGGGAAAGAAGATGTAGATAAACTCCACAAAGAAGTTGCTGCATTGTATGAAAAACTTACTGTTTTAAAATTTGCAAATGAAAATTTTGAAGAAGATATTCCAACCATTGGAAACGACTCTTCATTTTTTGATATGTTAGACGAGGCGTTTAACAATAAATATAGTGATAATATAGAAGTTGAAGACAAAACATATATTAATGTTGATGAAAGAGAAGACGATGGGATTATGGAACCTGTAATGGAAAAAATAAAAGACATGGTTGCGCAAATGCCACAAGAAACGCAACAGGTTGACGATTTGCTTGCAGCAGTAAATCCAAAAACAGACTACAATAAAAATGATTTTGAAAACATTACTGCTGGTTTTGAAACCATCCCAGAATTTGAGCCTGTTAGTAAAGTTACCAACGAAAAAAAATCTCTAAACGATAGAATTAAATCAGGAGGTTTAAATATAGGTTTAAACGATAAATTAGCCTTTGTAAAACATTTATTTGATGGAAAACAAGAGGATTACGAGCGTGTATTATCACAATTAAACACCTCATCCACTTACCAAGAAGCAAATACGTTAATACAAGATATTGTAAAACCAGATTATAATAATTGGGTTGGTAAAGAAGAATACCAAGAACGTTTTATGGAAATTGTTGAAGCACGTTTTAATTAGGTTTCCATTTTCGCGTAAAACATTATGAGCAAACTATTTATAGTACCAACTCCAATAGGAAATTTAAAAGACATCACTTTTAGAGCTGTTGAGGTTTTAAAAGACGTCGATTTAATTTTAGCCGAAGACACTCGAACTTCTGGAAAACTATTAAAACATTTTGAAATTGGTACACCAATGCAAAGCCACCACATGCATAATGAGCATAGAATGGTTGAAGCAGTAATACAAAAATTAAAATCTGGAGTTACCATTGCATTAATAAGCGATGCAGGAACTCCAGCAATTTCAGATCCTGGATTTTTACTTACCAGAGCATGTATTGAACATTATATAGAAGTAGATTGTTTACCAGGAGCAACTGCTTTTGTGCCAGCATTAGTAAATAGTGGTTTGCCAAACGATAAGTTTATATTTGAAGGATTTTTACCAGTAAAAAAAGGACGTCAAACACGTTTATTATTGCTTGCTGAAGAAACCAGAACTATAATTTTTTATGAGAGTCCACACAAGCTTATAAAAACACTCACTCATTTTTGTGAGTATTTTGGAGAAGAGAGGCAAGTTTCTGTGTCTAGAGAACTCACCAAATTATACGAAGAAACTATACGTGGAACCGCAAAACAAGTGTTAGAACACTATACCAATAAGCCTCCAAAAGGCGAAATTGTAATTGTGGTTGGTGGCAAAAAATAAAACCACTTTTTAAGTGTTGTCTAAACTTCTATTTATGGATAAATTACTTCAAAATATTAGACAATGCAAAATTTGCGAAGAGCATTTACCACTTGGTCCAAAACCAATTGTTACAGCCAAATCCGAATCAAAAATTGTAATTATTGGTCAAGCTCCAGGAGCTAGAGTACATGCATCAGGTATTCCTTGGGACGATGCTAGTGGAAAACAACTACGTAAATGGTTAAATGTTACAGATGAAACCTTTTACGACGAGACCAAATTTGCAATCATACCAATGGGATTTTGTTATCCAGGAAAAGGTAAAACAGGTGATTTGCCACCAAGACCAGAATGTGCTCCACAATGGCACGAAGCGATTATGAGTAAACTACACAATGTGGAATTAGTGCTTTTAATAGGTGCATACGCACAGAAATATTACTTAAAAAAACGAGCGAAACGCACTTTAACCGAAACTGTTGCGAGTTATAAAGAGTATTTGCCAAAGTATTTTCCCATGCCACATCCTTCGCCAACCAATAGATTTTGGAAAAGTAAAAACCCTTGGTTTGAAACCGAAATTGTACCAGAGTTGCAAAATATTATACAAGACATTATCTAAAAATACCACTTCCAAAATTTTTTAGTAGTTATTGAGTTTAAAAAAGAACAATTCTATTAACCACAAAAAATCAAATAGACTAATCTTTATAGTATTTGTAGCATTAAATTTACTTGCGTTTATCTACATTCATATTCTAATAATTAAATTATGGAATCAATACATTATAATGTTTTTGTAATAGGAAGCGGAATTGCAGGACAAACAGTTGCAAAAGCCTGTGCAGATCAAAACCTAACAGTTGCCATTGCAGATAAGAGAGAGTTTGGAGGCACTTGTGCAAACAGAGGTTGCGACCCTAAAAAAGTACTATTACAATTTGCCGATTTAGTAAACACAAGCAATAAACTTAAAGACAAGGGCATTGCTAAAGCACCAAAAATAAAATGGAAAGACGTCCAGAAATTTAAACGTTCTTTTACAGAGGTTATCCCGAAAGCAACTGAAGACAATCTAACAAGTAAAAATATAACGCTCTACCATCAATCACCAAAATTTAAGAGTAATAACGAGGTTGTAGTAGAAGGCAAATTGATTACTGCAGAGTATTTTGTTATTGCTACAGGCTTAGTGCCAAGACCCTTAACATTTAAAGGCAGTGCACTGTTACAAAATAGTGATGATATCCTTAATTTAAAATCTATACCTAAATCTGCTTTGTTTATTGGAGCAGGATATATTGCAATGGAGTTCGCTTATATGTTATCAACTTTAGGTTGTAAGGTTACAATTCTTCAAAAAGACAAAAAAGCACTTACTAATTTCGATACGTTTTTAGTCGAAAAACTAGTCAAACATCTAGAAGAAAATGGTGTAGAATTTATTTTTGAAGCCGAAACAATTTCAGCAGAAAAATTAAAGAAAAACATTAAATTAACCTACAAACACAAAGGAAACACTAAAACTATAAAAGCAAGAGTAATTTATAATACAGCAGGAAGAGTGCCAGCAACACAATTGCTAGACTTAGATAAAGCTAATATTTTGCACGATTCGCAAGGCGTCCATGTTAACGATTATTTACAAAGCCTAAGTCATAAAAACGTTTTTGCTTGTGGTGATGTTTCCAATAAATCTGTTCCATTAACACCACTTTCTGGTTTGCAAGGTTATAGTGTTGCGCGAAATATATTAAAGAGTAAATCTAAGGTTTTTAAACATCCATTGGTGCCTTCAGTAGTATTTACAAACCCTAAAATAGCAAGTGTTGGTTATAGTGAAGCAGAAGCAAAAAGCAGATATAAAGCTGTTAAAGTATTTAAAGGTGATGCCTCAAATTGGTTTAATGCTAAAAAATCTAATACTTCTGTTTATGCTTATAAAATTATAGTAAATAAAAGAACATCAGAAATTGTTGGAGCACACCTGTTAAGTGACCAAGCACACGAAACTATTAATAGTTTTGCAATTGCTATTGAGAATAAAATGACTACTAAAGCCTTTAAATCTTTAATTTTTACATATCCTTCTTATAGTAGTGATTTAAAAAGCATGTTGGCAGAGTGATTTTTATCTCGTAAGTTCATAGTAATTTAAAAATAGGCACAAAAAAACCTCACTATTTCTAGCAAGGTTTATTCTATAGTTTACAACAGCAGGCAACTGCCTGCTATTACTGTTTTACTGCAAACTAATTACACATGCTTTCCAACTTCAAAACCATGTTTTCCTAAATAGTGCTTTCCGCTATCTATAGCATCACCTTCAAGTGTTGTTCCCATACTATCGTTCCAACGGTTTAAATATCCAAAAAGAGAAATTACACCAAGCATTTCTACAATTTCACCTTCGGTCCAATGTTCGTGTAAACGTTTTTTTATAGTATTATCTACAGCATTTGGAACCTGACTTGCTGCCAAACTAAAATCCAATGCAGCACGTTCCGCTTCAGAAAAAGCAGCATGTGTTCTGTAGTCCCAAATATTATCTAATTGTTCCTGTTCTGCGCCATAACGTTCGGCAGCTCTAATAGCATGTGCTTGGCAATACCTACAACCTGTCGCATTACTACTTACCCAAGCTATCATACGCTTTAATGCCGACGTTACTCTGCCTTCATTAGCCATTACAGCTTTATTTAAATGTATAAATGCCTTGCTAATTGCAGGACGACGTTGCATTGTTAGAACAGAATTTGGACAAAAACCAAGAGTTTCGTTAAAAAACTCAGCAAGTTTTTTGGTTTCTAAATCATGTTCAGGAGTTAATGGAGTGACTAAAGGCATAGACATTTTGGTTTTTAGTAGTATTTTTGACTAAATATAGTACCTAAAGGTTTAAGCACCTAACTTACTTGTTGTATATTTCTTTTTTTTAGATGAAATAAATAACAATCAAAATAAAACATCATTTTAATTAAAATAAAATCGTAATAAAATGTCAAATAAAGTAACCACACACTGGAAAGGAAATTTACAATTTGAATCCGATAATCCTAACGGAAAAACCGTTTTAATGGATACCTCTCCCGAAAATGGAGGACACAGTTCTGGTTTATCTCCAAAAGCCATGATGCTTTCTAGTTTAGCTGGTTGCTCTGGTTTAGATGTAATTTCTATTTTAGACAAAATGAAGGTGACACTCTCTGATTTTAGAATGGATACCACTGGAGAACTTACAGAAGAACACCCTAAATACTATCATACTGTTGCTATAGAATATCATTTTTATGGCGAAAATTTAGACGAATCAAAAATTAAGAAAGCAGTCGATTTATCTATCGAAAAATACTGTGGAGTTATGGAAATGTTTCGCAAGTTTGCCAAAGTAAACACCTCTATTCATTATCATAATAAGTAGATAAATGCGCTGGACACTAAAGCCAAAACCAGAACCAAAAAAAATTGAAGCTTTACAAAAAGCGCTTCAAGTAGATCGTATTGTTGCCACTATGCTTCTACAACGTGGTATTGAGACTTATGATGATGCCAAAACATTTTTTAGACCAAGCTTAAAAGACTTACATGATCCTTATCTAATGAAGGATATGGATAAAGCGGTTACAAGAATTGAAACTGCGTTGTCTAAAAACGAAAACATATTAGTATTTGGCGATTACGATGTGGATGGTACGACTTCTGTCGCGTTATTATCTTCTTATTTAAAAACGATAACGGAAAATGTAGCAACGTATATTCCAGATCGTTATGACGAAGGTTATGGTGTGTCTTATAAAGGAATTGACTTTGCGCACGATAATGATTTTACACTAATTATAGCTTTAGATTGTGGTGTAAAAGCCATAGATAAAGTTGCATATGCGACAAAAAAAGGAATCGATTTTATAATCTGTGATCACCACAGACCAGGAAAACACTTACCAGATGCAGTTGCTATTTTAGACCCAAAACGCGAGGATTGCGATTATCCATATAAAGAGCTTTGTGGCTGTGGTGTTGGTTTTAAACTCATCCAGGCTTTAGCTTTAAAAGAAAATAAAACAGTAGAGGATTTAACCCAATATTTAGATTTAGTGGCTACAGCAATTGGTGCAGATATTGTTCCTATTACTGGCGAAAATAGAGTACTTGCCTATTTTGGAATGCAAGTTATAAACGCTAATCCACGTCCAGGAATCCAAGCGATTATCAATCAGGTAAAAAAAGAAGAACTTACCATTACAGATGTTGTGTTTATTGTTGCACCACGAATAAATGCAGCAGGTCGAATGAAACATGGTAACTATGCAGTCACACTATTAACCGAAATGAATTATGCTTTAGCAGAAGACTATGCTGCAGAAATTGAAGCGTTTAACACAGACCGAAGAGAAGCAGATAAACGCATAACCAAAGAAGCGTTACAACAACTGGAAGATAATAATGAACAGAAAGGCTACACTACAGTAGTATATCATGATACTTGGCACAAAGGTGTTATTGGTATTGTAGCTTCTAGATTAATAGAAACTTATTATAGACCAACTTTAGTATTTACAAAAAGTGGAGATAAACTTGCAGCTTCTGCACGTTCGGTTTCAGGATTCGATGTGTATAATGCTTTGGAAGCTTGCTCAGAACATATTGAGCAGTTTGGAGGACATAAATATGCAGCAGGTTTAACGCTAAAAGAAGAAAACTACGAGGCTTTTAAGCAAGCTTTTGAAGATGAGGTCACAAAAACTATAGACAAATCACTGCTTAAGCCAGAAATAAAAATAGACACAGAAATTGATTTGCACCAAATAGACAATAAGTTTTGGCGTATTATAAGTCAGTTTGCACCTTTTGGACCAGGAAATATGACACCAATTTTTATGACAGACTACTTAAAAGATACTGGTTATGGAAAATGTGTTGGCGAAGACGACAAACATTTACGGATTACAGTAACGCAAACAGGAAAAGAAAAATTAGTGTGTATAGGTTTTGGCTTAGGAAACAAGCTCGATATTATATCTAATAAAAAACCCTTTAAAGCAGTGTATTCTATAGACGAAAATCATTGGCAAGGTAATGTGAGTTTACAGCTGAAGCTTAGAGATATAAAAGAATAATTTTCTTAAACATTTCAATTGTTTTTGTAATATTGATAAAACTCATCTTATTTAAATTAAGAGATAATAAATTTTTTTGTTTATGTATATTTTAGAAAATTTACCATTAAAAAAAGAAGTTGAAACAAAAAAGGTTTTAAAAAAATTACCAAATGCAAGAGCTGCTTTGGCAGAACTAAAAGGAGTTGTTGCTACAATGCCAAATCCATCAATTTTAATTAGCACACTTTCTTTACAAGAGGCAAAAGATAGTTCTGCTGTAGAAAATATTATAACTACTCACGATGAGCTTTTTAGAGCAGAGCTAAACATGAATTTAGTGAAAAATATAGCTGCAAAAGAGGTTCAGAATTACGCTAAAGCTTTAAAAATTGGATATGAATATGTATATAAAAACAAATTAATTACTAACAGGATTGTATTGGAGATTCATAAGGAATTAGAACAAAATAATGCTGGATATCGAGCGCTTCCTGGAACAGATTTAAAAAACGATAAAACAAAAGAAACAGTTTATACTCCTCCTCAATCGAAATTAGAAATAACGTCTTTAATGAATAATCTTGTAGATTATATCAATGATGACCAAATAGACGACTTAGACCCTTTGATAAAAATGGCTATTATTCATCATCAATTTGAGAGTATTCACCCATTTTATGACGGTAATGGTAGGTTAGGTAGGATTTTAAACATACTGTACCTTGTTGAGAAAAATTTACTAGAATTCCCTTCTTTGTATTTAAGTAGGTATATCATTCAAAACAAACTAGAATATTATTTTTTGCTTCAAACTGTAAGAGATGAAAATGATTGGGAGAGTTGGATATGTTTTATTTTAGATGCAGTTGAATCTGTTTCTAAACAAGCAATCAAACTTATAACAGATATTAAAAGAGAAATGCAACATTATAAATTTTTTATTAGAGATAATTTTAAGTTTTATAGTCAAGATTTAATAAACAACTTGTTTAAGCATCCATATACAAAAATAGAATTCTTACAATCAGATTTAAAAGTAAGTAGACAGACCGCCTCTAAATATTTAAATCAATTAGCAGAAAGTGAAGGCGGTATTTTAACAAAAGTTATTATTGGTAGGGATAATTATTTTGTAAACAATAGCTTGCTGAGACTTTTTTCAGAGTACGATTACAAGTTATAATTTCTTTCTTTTATTAACATAATAACTAAACTTGTTAATAAATGACGTTTTTCTTAACACATTTACAAAACATGTTAAAAAAACTTTATTTCGTTAACCTATAAAAAATAATTTTTGTTTAAAATACAATCTGATAATAGCCTATATGACTAAAAAAGATCCATACGCAGCTTTACGTATTAAAGAATTCAATATTTTTTTAGTATTACGATTTGCATTAGTTTTCGCTTGGTCTATGCAATTTATTGTTTTGGAGTGGCAAGTGTATAGCATCACCAAAGATCCTTGGAATTTAGCATTAATTGGCGCTTTCGAGTTTATTCCTGCATTTGTAATGGCATTATTTGCAGGACATATTGTCGATCAAAAAGAAAAACGAAATCTACTTGCCATTTGTATTGCCTTATTTTCTTTAATAAGTTTAGGCTTGTTTTTATTGACTTGGCCAAAAATAGTAAGCGATTGGTCCACAAAATCTATTTTATATTCTATTTACGCTTTGGTCTTTTTTGGTGGTTTATTACGTTCGTTTTTTGGACCAACTATATTCTCACTTATTGCATTAATAGTACCTAAAAAAATCTATCCTAATGCTGCAACGTGGAGTAGTTCTACTTGGCAAATGGCTTCGGTTTTAGGACCAGCAACTGCAGGACTTTTAATAAGTACAGTTGGTGTACATTGGTCTTTATGCTTTGTTTTTGGACTAGTAATGTTCTCTTTAATTGTATTATTTCGAATTAAAAGAAAACCAATACTTAACCCTAAAATTGGAGAGCCTATATTACAAAGTTTAAAAGAAGGTTTACATTTTGTGTTTAAAACCAAAGCGATTCTTGGTGCTTTAACCTTAGATATGGTTGCAGTACTCTTTGGTGGAGCAGTAGCTTTATTACCCATTTTTGCACAAGACATTTTAAAAGTAGGCCCAGAAGGTTTTGGTGTGTTACGTGCTGCTCCTGCAGTAGGTGCATTTTTAACTATGCTTGCTACAGCGTATTTACCAATAAGTAAAAATGCTGGTATGAAACTGCTTGCTTCTATCTTCGGGTTTGGTGTTTGCATTATTGTTTTTGGATTGTCTTCTGTGTTTTGGATTAGTGTTGTTGCGCTGTTTTTTAGTGGTGTTACAGATGGTGTGTCCATGGTTATTAGACAAACTATTTTACAAATAAAAACACCAGATCACATGCGAGGACGCGTCTCTTCAGTAAATTCTATGTTTGTTGGTTCGTCTAACGAGCTTGGCGCTTTCGAAAGTGGTGTAACAGCAAAACTTATGGGAACCGTTACTGCTGTTGTGTTTGGTGGTACAATGACTCTAATTACAGTGATTACCACAGGAATAGTTTCGCCTACATTTAGAAAATTAGATTTGACTAAGGATTTGCACGCTCATGAAAATGAATAAACCTAAATACAACCAATTTCTAGTATATTTGCTATTAAATTAACCTCAATATGAAAAAAATACTTATCGCTATTTTAGTTGTTATACTATTGATTTTTGCCTACAATCAATACCAAGACTACCAACGTTTTCATCCAAAACAAGTTAATTATACAACTACTGAAACTGTAGATTTAAACTACCATAATCAAGACGTAGTTTATAATTATTATGAAGCTATTGAAGAGTTAAACCATTATATAATATCACAATGGACAGTGAATAGAATAGATGTGCGCAATCCAGAAAACGATGATGTTGAAACAGAATATGCCAGTAAGCAATATGCTAAAAAACTAGCAAGAGTTAAGTTTTATGAAGGTAAGCTAACGCAATCTCACACACTAAAAAAAGAAGGGTTAGCCAATAAAGATATTAAGCTTTTTGAAGAAAAAAACCTAAGCTCTAAAGAGTATAAAATGCAACATAAAGCTTTGGCGTTTAAAGCTTTTATGTTTGAAAATTTACCAAAAAACAATTTGTTTTCTGGTCAAACCAATGCTTTTGTGTACGAAATGCAAAAATTGTTAGTTAAAAAAGGATACAATATACCTGTAGATGGTGTGTATAAAAACATTACCTCTGAAGCTATAAAAGATTTTGAAACTAAAAATAATTTATTTGCAGATGGTATTATAGACAGATTGACTTTAGAAGCGCTTCTTGATTAGTCGTTATTAACAGTTCTTTTTTCTAATGTAAACGTAGAGCCATCAAAAACACCATAGGTGTAATATTGGATCCAATCGCCAAGATTAATGTAATTAGAAGTGTCGTTAAGCGCTATTTCCATTGGCAAATGTCTGTGGCCAAAAACAAAATAATCCCTGTGTTTGTCTTCTAATTTGCGTTTGCAATATTGTACTAACCACTCGTTGTCTTCTCCCAAAAACGTAGCATCGTCGTCGCCAGAAATCAGTTTATTTTTTACAGAGAGGTATTGTGCCACTTTTACACCAATATCTGGATGCAACCACTTAAAAAGCCATTTAAAAACAGGGTTTGTAAATACTTTTTTCATGCGTTTATAGCCTTTGTCTCCAGGACCTAAACCGTCTCCATGACCAATAAAAAAAGTGCTGTTATTAACTATAAATTCTTGTGGTTTGTGGTAAACAGGAATGTTTAGTTCGGTTTCAAAATAGCCATTCATCCATAAATCATGATTACCTACAAAATAATGAATAGGAATGCCTGAATCACTTATTTCTGCAAGTTTTCCTAAAGTTCTTGTAAATCCTTTTGGTACAACTGTTTTGTACTCAAACCAGAAATCAAACAAATCGCCTAATAAAAAAATGGCAGCAGCATCGTGTTTAATGTCGTCTAACCAAGCAACAAACTCTTTTTCGCGAGGGCGAGAAGCTTCAGTTGTTGGAGCACCAAGATGATTATCGGAAGCAAAATAAATTTTCTTTCCAGAAGGGATTGATATGTTAAAATCACTAATCATTATCACTAGCAAACCACTGCGCGTAAGAGGTTGCTGTTTCTTGTAATTTTAGAGAATGAAGCTTTATGTTTTCTGGCAATCGTTTTTTTATTTTGGAAGCAAAATCAACAACCATCATTTCACTAGTTGGTTGGTAATCTACTAAAAGCACGTTGTGATCTCTTTCTGATAATTCTTTAGCCAACTCTACGTGTGGTGTATTTTTATTAAATACTGTAGCATGATCAAAAACATCTACAATATCTTCTTTCACAATTTTTTTAAGGTCGCTAAAATCAATAACCATCCCGAATTTTACGTTAGTAGAGTCCGAAATAGGTTTGCCAATAACAGTAACTTCTAATCTGTAACTGTGACCATGTACGTTTTTACATTTTCCATCGTAGCCATAAAGTGCATGACCAGTTTCGAATGAAAATTGTTTGGTAATTCTTATTGTACTCATTAACGTCGTCTTCGATTATAGAAATATACAATTATAAGCACTACTGCTAAAATTAAAAACAGTTTGTTCATAATAATGTGTTTTAATTAGTGGCTAAAGTTACGTCTTTTGCGCAAGTGGTAAAAATTCTTGTCTAAATTTTATAATTAATGGTAATCCTCTGGCTATTATCCAAAGCGTAAAGGCAATAAAAATAGCATGTAATTTATAGTCTAAAGCATCTAAGCCAAATAATACTGGTATAAACACTAATCCTGTAGATAATAGTAATACGTTTCGCAACACCTTCATTTTACCTAAACCTTTAAACATGCCATCAAAGATAAACGCAAGAGCACATAAGGGTTGCATTGCTAAAACGATCCAAAAAACACTGTAAAAAACACTTAAAACACCATCGTCGTTAGTAAAAACTCTTCCTATAGAATAATAAAAAATAAAGCCTAATACTGCTAAAATTACACCAACGACAATTCCGTATTTTATTAATTTATTACTCAATCCAATAAGTTCCTTATAGGCTTTTGCACCAAATAATTTTCCTGATAAAATATTTCCAGCACTAGCGTAACCATCAATAATAAAGGCGCCTAAAAACCATAAATTTATGGCAATAGTGTATGCTGCAATATACTCTTTGCCATAACCTGTTGCAAAACGAGTAGAAAAATACAAGGCTGCATTTAATGCTAATGTTCTCACAAATAGATTTAGAATCATAATAATAAAACGACCAATTTCTTTGTTTAGAGGAAACTTTAAACGCAATGGGATTTGCGTTTTTGATAATAAATAATACGCCGAAAGTAAAGCCATTGTAAATTGTGCAGCTACACTGGCATAAGCAGCTCCTTTAATATGCATCGCAGATACAATACCTTCAATACCATACACTAAAACAAAATCTAAAACAATATTAATTAAGGCGCCAACAATAGCAATAATCATTGGGTAAAACGTGTTTTGCAAACCTCTAAACGTACCAAAAACAGCAATTGTAAATAAAGTGAAAGGGAACCCAAAAACGCGAATTTTATAGTACTCTACACTATAGTCTAAAATTAAATCTGAAGCATTGTAGAGCATAAAAATAGGTTCGGCAAAAGGGAATGTAGTTGCTATAATTAACACACTTAGCGAGGTAATAATAAAAATTGCTTGCGCAGGAAGGTGTTTTACAGCTTCTATATTATTGGCTCCAACATATTGGGAAACAATAGATGAAATAGCGCTTCGTGTTTGACCCAACACCCAAATAAGCATAGAAATAAACGTACCAACTATTCCAACAGCAGCAAGAGATTCTGTAGCATTAACATCTATATTACCAATAATAGCAGTGTCTGTTATAGATAATATAGGCTCAGAAACGCCAGCAATTAAAGCAGGAATGGCTAGTTTGTTTATTTGTTTTAGAGTAATACTCATTTACATGTATATGCTTAAAAATTAAAAAAAAGAGTTTGTAAGGCTTTTAATTTAGTATTTGTAAAGCTGTAAATTTAGTCTTAAATTTTTTATTAGTAAGATTATTTAAGGACGTATTGGATTTTTCAAAAAAAAAAAAATTACTTACAATTTGTAGCAGATTTTAATTACAATTTACACAAAAATAATGTGGATAAATTGTAAAGAGATTGATTTTTATATAATTATGAAAAAGTGTGAAATAACTATAAATTTTAAATTTTTTTAAAATATTTAAAACCATGATTTACTTTTTTTCGTAAGTTTAGAAAGTTCAATGTCCCAAACATGAAACAAATCTTACTACTAACCTACCTAATTGGCTTATCTATATATGCGCAAGACCAAGCCTATAATCCTGAAAACAGTAAAGGAGAATTATACGAGTACGCTGAAATTACAGATGTAAACGACTCTTTATACACAATATCAGAACTCATTAGTGCAAATGTTAGCTATACTGCTTTAGAGAGCGACAATCAAAGTTTAGGTTTTACATCAAACCAGTTTTGGCTTCGGTTTAAACTAGAAAATTCTTCTAATAAAGCGAAAACCTATTATTTGGAAACAGCAAGGCCAGTAACAGATATAGTGAACTTATATCAAATAAGTAAAATCGATATTCAAAAGTTTGAAAGTGGCGATCAGGTTGCTTTTAATACACGCCAAGTACAGCATCGATCTTCTATTTTTAAATTAGAAATTGCAGAGAACACCACTCAACAAGTGTATTTAAACTTAAGCAGTGATGGCGAAACTATAAACATACCTCTAAAATTATATAATGAATCTGCCTTTTGGATGATGAATTATAAACAACAATTATTTTTAGGATTATTTTATGGTCTTCTATTTTTAGCAGCACTAATTTATTTGTTTTTCTATAGTAGTCTTAAAGAAAAAACATTTTTATATTACAGCTGTTATGTGTTTTCAATAGCATTAATGCAAGCGGCTTTAGATGGTTTAATTTTTCAATATATACTTCCAGAATCTGGCTATTTAAATAGTAGAGCAGTATTAATTACAGCCTTGTTTTCTAATTTTTTCCTATTAAAATATTGTGAGTATTTTTTAAAAGTCCCTATACAGTTGTCTAGTTTTAAAAAAGCATATAATGCCATATATATAGCTATTGCAGTTTTATTTACTATGGTGTTTGTTTCGCCACAAACTATGCAATACGTCTATCCTATTAGTAATTTAAATGGACTTTTAAGCCTTGTATTAATTTTAGTTACTGTATTTACAATGCGCTACAAACGGATTTCCATAGACGGTTATTTTTCATTTGGAATTTTATTTTTAGTCATTGGATTAGCAGGTTTTGTAATGAATAATTTAAGCTTGTTACCTAATAATTTTTACACTTTAAATAGTGCAAAATTTGGGATTGGATTCGAAGTTATTTTCTTGTCTTTATCAATGACTAACCTCATTAGAAATTTAAGAGAAGAAAAGGAAACCTCTCAAGAATTAGCATTAACAAGATCACAAGAAATAAGTAAATTAAAAACCTATTTTATGTCCAATATGAGTCACGAACTTAGGACACCTATAAATGCGATAATGGGAATTGCAGAAACAGAATTAAGTAAACAATCTACAAAAGAAGAACGACAACAATACGAAATTATAAAAAATGCATCCTTAAGTTTATTAAGTAATGTAAACGATATTTTAGATTTTGAACAAATAGAAAAAAACGAGTTAAAACTCCAAAAAGAAGACTTTAATCCATCTATTGCTTTAAACGAAATTAGTAATAATTGGAAAGTCGAAGCTCATAAAAAAGGATTAAGCTACACGTTTGAAATGGATTATGATATTCCAGTAAAATTAAGTGGCGATAATGAACGTTTTGTACAAATAATAAATAACGTTTTAAGTAATGCGGTTAAGTTTACAAATGAAGGCGCAGTACATTTTAAAGTGAAATGTTTAACACAACCTAACAACATTTCGCGATTTTCGTTTCATATTTCAGATACTGGAATAGGAATGAACGAAGACATCAAAAAAAATGTATTTGATAGCTTTAATCAAATGCAAAATAACCACAAAAGAAAATTTGGAGGCATAGGCTTAGGATTAACTATTGTTAAGCATTTAGTGGCTTTATTTGAAGGGAGTTTAACTATTGAAAGTGAAGAGAACAAAGGAACAGATGTTTTTATAGACTTACCTTTAAAAGTAGTTGAAACATCTAAAATTGAGACTTATAACACACAAAGCTCAAAGTCTAAAAATGAAGAATCACACGTTTTAGTAGTAGAAGACAATATGTTAAACCAAATGGTTATGCGTAAGCTTTTAGGAAGTAATAATGCTATAAGTTTTTCGGTAGTAAATAATGGAAAAGAAGCTATAGACGAATTAAAACGTAATATTTACGACATTGTTTTAATGGATTTACAAATGCCTGTTATGGATGGATACGAAGCAACTAGAATAATACGTAGTGGCAAATTAGGAGATGCTTTAGAATCCATACCAATTATTGCAGTAACAGCAGATGCTATGCAAGAAACTAAACAAAAAGTTTTGGATTTAGGAATGAATGATTATATGACTAAGCCAATAAAAAAAGAGCTTTTATTTAAAAAAATAAACTCTTGTAAACTTAACTCTGTTCTCAAAATTGCTTAAGTAGTTGGAATGAATACAATACTTTCTAATACAACTGTTTGTAAGGCTTTTGGTAAACGTTTTTTATCCCAAGGATGCTTTGCTCCAAAAACATGATTACTGTTTGTTATAGGCAATAATGTACTATTTAAACACCAGGAATTTAAAAGTAAAGCTTCTTTGTATGTAACAGAAGGATCATCAATGGCATGAATAATTAAAAAAGGGATTTTTAAGTCTTTAACTGCGCGTTTTATATTTAATCGATTTGCATTTGCTTTAAAATCTTTATAAAACTGAAAGTTATGAGGCATCTGTTGTTTCGTTCTAGAGTTAAAAACGTATTTCACACCATTTTTTTGCCAAGCTTCTAAATCTCCAGTAGTTGCAGTTCTTTTTTCAAAATCGGCAACACTAGCCCAAGTAATTAATTGTTTTATTCTACGATCTTCACTTGCTTTTATAGCGCAAATTCCGCCACCACGAGAATGACCAATAAGTGTAATGTTGTTAGTGTCTATTTGCTCTAAATATGAGTTTTCTGAAGAAGTTACGTGATTAATAACAGCTTCTAAATCTTCTAATTCTTTACTGTAATTATTTTCGGCAAAAGCTTTTAAGTCTGGGAAATCTATAGGCTGTATAGCTGTACCTCCATTGTGAGAGAAATTAAACTTTACAAAAAAGATATTGGCTTTTAAAAACGCGTTTGCCACAATATTCCAACTTCCCCAATCTTTAAACCCTTTGTAACCATGGCAAAATATAACTAATGGTTTTAGCGCCTTGCTGTCGTTAAAAAAATAATCATAGACTATTGGCTTGTTATTTTTTCGGTTTAAAACTTGGTTTTTTAAGATCATTCTATATCTTTTTCTATAAAATCAATTTCAGGATTACAGATTTCTAAAATGAGTTTTTTCAGTTCAATTTCAAAAGCGTTAAGTATATCATTGGTTATTAAAGTGCTTTTGTTTCTGGGATTTGTTTCCTCTTTTTTAGCAAACTTTATAAATCCAGAATTTAAATTTTTAAATGAAATCACACCAGCTTCAACAGGAGCTTCAAAAGGAGTTTTCTTATTTAAAATATACGCATAAGCTAATACTTGAAAGGATTTACTGTATTTCTTATAGTCATCTGCAATAGCATCCCAATGAGTAATTTCCAAGTTTCTTTGTTCTACTTTTCCTGTTTTATAATCTATTATTCTGGTTGTACCATTATATGTGTCAATTCTATCTACAGTTCCTTTTAAATATACTGGAAAATCTAATGCTTCTAATTGAATTGGGATTATTTCTCTTTGTTCTAACGCTTCAATTTTTATAGTATTTCCTTTTTTTAAATCGTTTTTTTCTAACCTTAAAAAGTTTTTTACGTAGCGTTTGGCAATTTCAAAAATGATTAAGTTTTTTCCTTTTGCTATGTCTCCTTCTTTGTATTCTTTTTTAAAATAGAGTTCTACAGTTGTATCCACTTTTAAAACCATGGATTCTATGGTTTTAAGCGTTAAAAATTCTTTTATAAATGGAGTGTAAAGTGCTTCTAGAGTGTTATGGATTACATTTCCAAGAGTATTTGCAGCTACAGTTTCTTCTACACTATTATAATCTTCAATTTCTAAAATACTTTGGTAATAATAATCTATTGGATTTCTTATATAATTTGTTAAAGTTGATGGCGAAAACCCTCTTGCGCTTACCGCTTTAAGACGCTCTAAAACACCTTCGGTTTTGGATATTGTTGTATATTTTTTTGTGTTATATTTTGCTTCAGGAATTAGTGTTTTATGTTCAATTTTATGAATATTTTCTAACTCTAATTGATTTATAAAACGACTTTTTTCTCCACCTGTTAGCACATCAATTTCTGTATTGTAAAGCACAATTACTGTTTTTGCTCGTTGTAATAATCTATAAAAATGATAGGTATAAACGGCATCTTTTTCTTTAAAAGTGGGTAAATCGTTTTCTACTTTAACATCAAAGGGAATAAAAGAATTGTTGCTCTTTCCTGCAGGTAAAATACCTTCATTTACAGAAGATATAATTACAGTTTCAAAATCTATAACACGAGACTCCAACATACCCATAATTTGTAACCCTTTAAGCGGTTCTCCTTTAAAATCTAAAGTTTCTGAGCTTAAAAGTTCTTTATAAATTGAGTAAAACGCATTGATTGTATTTATATGTTTGTAAACTTTGTTTAGTCTGTCTAACTCATTAAATAAACTATTAAATCTGAATAAATACTCAAGTTCTAAGCGATAATTGGTTTTGTCCTGGTTAAAAAAATCTTTAATTTTAAATATTAAATCGAAGCATTTTTTTAATACCTTATTTATATTGTTTTCTATTTCTGAAAATAGTATAGTTAATACAGGATGATTGTTTCCTAAATTTAATAGCTGCTCTATGGTTATATATACTAAATTATTTCTTGTAATAGTTTCTATTATTTTTGAAGCATAGTTAATGTCTCCATTTTCTAATAGTGGTTTAATATACTCATGAGACAATATACCAATGACATCTTTGTAATAATAATTAGTGCTGTTTTTTTTATAGCTATTAAACAATTTTTCAAATAAAGATGCTAAAGGTATTGATTTTAAGGGGAAACCCATTGTCACATTTATAGCATTTATGGATTCTGGGATAGCATTTAAAACAGGAATTAATAGGTTTTCGTCACTTAGTATTACTGCTGTGTTGGTTAGTGTAGTATTGTTTTTTTTAATTTGTTTTAGTAAAGTGCCAATATATTTTGCTTGCCCTATGTTTTTCGGGATTCCATAAATAGAAATCGATTTTTTTTCTGAGTACTGTTTGCTAATATATTTAAATTCGTGATTTGCGTAATAACTCCACTTTTTTTTGTGATTTCTTATAAATAGTCCAGCATCGTGATATGGGTTTTGTAAAAACACCTCATCTATATCCCAAAATACCTCTGCTAACTCTTCCTTTAATAAATTTTGAATAATTGTGTCTTCGGCAGAGTTAAGCGCATTAAAACCAATAAATAGGTGTTTCTTACCTCTATTTGAATTAACATAAGTGTCTAGGTTTACAACTGCTTCTCTATATATTAACCCTTGATAACCAACGTGCTCTTTAAGTAATGCTTCTTTAAAAGCATTATAGTAAAGTTTAATGTTATTCCAAAACGTTAAGTAGCTCGTTATTAATTTCGAATCGCTTAGTGACCAATGGTTAATTTCTTGTATGGCTTTTAAATAATCAAAAATTTGATTTTGAGGAATTAGGTAACGATCAATTTCGTTAAAATCTTGCAACACTATTTGTGCCCATTTAGAGAACACTTCAAAAGGTTCCTGACTGTTTTTTGGAGTTAAATTTAAATAAACAGAATAAAATTTAAACAATAGCTCATTATTAGTAATTGCTTTTAGGTTGGATAAATCTTCCACAAACTCCTCAATACTTATAATTTTTGGTGCGAATTCGGTTGTGGCTATTATCTCAGAAATAGTGTGTTTTAAAAACAGTCCTGCACGCCTACTAGGAAGTATAAATGTAAATTGAGAAAGAGAGTGATGTTCTTTAAATAATTTGGAAAGCACATCATGTATAAAACTTGTCATACTATAAAAATAAAAAACGCTCCGATATTCGGAGCGTTTTTTTTATTTATTTAAACGAATTTAAAATTGAAACTTATTTTCTAAGTTTAACTTCTGTACGTCTGTTGTTTTTTCTACCAGATCTAGTTGCGTTTGAATCGATTGGGTAATCTTCTCCAAAACCTGCAGCTACTAATCTATCATCACTAATTCCATTAGCAATTAAGTAATCTCTAACAGCGTTCGCTCTTCTTTCAGATAATAACTGGTTAGAAGATTTAGAACCTACACTATCAGTATGACCTTCGATTGTGAATTTAGATTCTGGGTATTCTTTTAAGATATCTCTAATTTGACCTAATACAACGTAAGTAGTGTTTTTGAAACTTGATTTACCTGTATCAAATAAGATAGTTCTAGCATAGCTATTTAACTTATCCATAACCTCTTTAGTTGGTTCTGGAGCAGCTTCTGGACATCCGTTGTTTGCAACAGTTCCTTTAACGTCAACACATTGATCGTCTTTATCTAAAACACCATCACCATCAGTATCTGGCCAAGGGCAACCATTGTTTGCAGCAGGACCTGCTTCGTTAGGACAGTTATCTTTGCTATCTGCAACACCATCACCATCAGCATCAGGACAACCTTTTAAAGATTTAAGACCTTTTACAGTTGGACAATCATCTTGGTTATCTGGAACACCATCACCATCAGAATCAGGACATCCATTAAACTCAGCTAAACCAGCTTCGTTAGGACAAGAATCTTTTGAATCTTCAATCCCATCACCATCAGCATCAGGACAACCGTTAAACATTTCTAAACCAGGAGTATCAGGACATGCGTCATCTTTGTCGTATATTCCGTCACCATCAGTATCTTTTCCACCAAATTTAACTGAAACACCAGCAGAATGTTGGAAATGTTTTGTTCCATAATCAGCAAATGCATGCTTATATTTAGATTCAACAAATAAACCTACATTATCAGTAAACCAATATGTTAAACCTAAAGAACCGTTTAAAGTTCCAGCTCCAACATCATTCAATCCACCAGAGTTGTTGTTATTGTAAGCTCCCTCACCAATCCAAGTATAACCACCACCAACACCTAGCATTGGCTCAAGTTTGTTACTATTTATTAATTTAGCAAAACTATATCTTACGTTACCGTCAATTGCATAGTATGCTAAATCATTAACTCCTAGATCAACATCACCAGTTGGAGTAGCTCTTTGCCCCCATTTTGTTAATTTGTTGATAGAACCACCAAGTTGTACAGAAAATCCGTCACCTACATATTTAGAAACAGAAACTGTAGATAATGATGGTAAAATATTCCAATGATCCTTTGCATTAAAGAATTCATCAAAATAGTCTCCTTGTGGAGCATCTTCTCCAACTGGATAAACGTCAACTGCGTTTACACCAAAGCTAACTGCCCAAGGGTTGTTTTCGTCTTGTGCATTTACGTTACTAAAACTAAGTGCTAGCAACATTGTGAACAATAATCTGCTAAGATTTTTCATATTCAAAAGTTTAATTTTTAAGTGTTAATTAAGAAGCAAAAATAAGTTGTTATATATTATTAACAAAGACAAATATATAAAAATATTGATTATTTTAAATATTTTATGCAAGTTTAGAAAGGTTTTAGATAATATCTAGCTGTTTTCCAACCTTTATAAATGCTTCTATAGCTTTGTCTAAGTGCTGTTTTGTATGCGCTGCCGAGAGTTGTACTCGTATTCTAGCTTTTTCTTTTGGTACTACAGGAAAAAAGAACCCAATAACGTAAATTCCTTCATTTAAAAGCATATTTGCCATAGTTTGAGAGAGTTTTGCATCGTATAACATGACAGGAACGATTGCAGAATCGCCATCAATGATATCAAATCCTGCGTTTTTTAGTCCTTTTTTAAAATAATTTGTGTTTTCTTCTAATGTATCTCTAAGCGAAGTATCTCCTTTAAGCATTTCGAATACTTTTATAGAAGCACCAACTATTGCTGGAGCTAAAGAATTTGAAAACAAATAAGGTCTAGAACGCTGACGCAGCATCGCTATAATTTCTTTTTTGCCTGTAGTATATCCTCCCATTGCACCTCCTAAGGCCTTACCAAGTGTTCCTGTTATAATATCTATTCTTCCTAAAACGCCTTTTTCTTCTAAAGTTCCAATACCTGTTTCACCAATAAAACCTGTAGCATGGCACTCATCAATCATTACCATAGCATCATATTTATCTGCTAAATCACAAATTTTATCTAATGGAGCTAGTAATCCATCCATAGAAAACACACCATCTGTTACTATAATTTTAAAACGTGCTCCATTTTTATTGGCATCAATTAGTTGTTTTTCTAAATCTGCCATATCATTATTAGCATATCGATAGCGTGCTGCTTTACATAATCGTACACCATCTATAATAGAGGCATGATTTAATGAATCTGAGATAATCGCATCTTCTTTACCTAGTAAGGGTTCAAATACACCTCCATTGGCATCAAAAGCTGCAGCATAAAGGATTGTGTCTTCTGTACCATAAAAATCTGCTATTTTATGCTCTAGTGTTTTGTGAATGTCTTGTGTGCCACAAATAAAACGAACCGAAGACATACCAAAACCATGCGTATCCATCGTATCCTTTGCTGCTTGCACAACTTCTGGGTGAGACGATAGGCCTAAATAATTATTTGCACAAAAGTTTAAAACAGTTTCGCCTGTATTAAGTGTAATCTCTGCACCTTGTGGCGAAGTGATTATGCGTTCTTCTTTAAAAAGACCGTTATCTTTAATTTCTTGTAACTCTTTTTTTAAATGTTGTTTGATTGTACTGTACATATTGTTTTTTTTCAAAGTTATAACATCGCGCAAAATTTTTATTAAAGAAATTGCACTTTTATATCTTTATTAATATAGACTAAAATTTTATTTTCAACTTTATAATTCATGCTCTCCAAAGCATCTTGGTAATCTTGTAGTTGTTCTTTATATTTTGGATTACTTAATCCTGTTTTATAATCAATAATAGTGGCTTGGTTTGTATTATTGATAGCTAATCTGTCTGGACGAACAATTTTTCCGTTTTTACTAATAATATCACGCTCATTATATATGGTATAGTTAGTTGTGTAAAATGAATGAAGCTCTGGATGTTTTATAATACTATTAATTGTTTGATTTAACTGTAGTTTTTGTGCTTCATTTATAATCCCTGTAGTTAAAAATTGAAGCAGAGCAGATTCAACATCATTTTCAGTTTCAATAAGCGTCATTATATCGTGTATTAAGTTTCCTTTTTCTAAAGCGTCTTCTTGTAATGTGTCCCAAAGATATCCAGATGTAGTTAGTATATTAATATTATGCGCTTCTTTTGGAGTAGAAATAAATTCATTATGGACTAACGTTTCCTTTTCGTTAGGTTCGCTTAGCGTTATTTTTTTTGGGTTTCCAAAGGAATAGATAGTTTGCGAATCATTATAATGTTGGGTTTGTTGAAGGTATCCAATAAATAAACCAGCATACGTTTTTTTGTTAACTTCTCCTTTAGCCGAAATATCTAATTTAGAGATAATATGTAGTTGTTCTACTGCTCTTGTTAAAGTAACATAGAGTAGATTTATGTTATCTAACTCCAACTCGGATTGGTGTTTGTTATAAATCTCCTCTCCAAGAGTTCCAAAATGTTCAAAATCTTTATTATAATTTAATAAGGTGTGTGGAAATTGATTAAAGTCTTCTTTAATAAGCGGAAACCACTCTTTTGGCTCTCGTTCCCTATAAATATCTAAATCTGCAAACGGAAAAATAACTACTGGAAATTCTAACCCTTTAGATTTATGAATAGTCATTATTTGCACAGCGTCTAACCCTTTTGGTGTTACAATGCTTAAACTCTCTTTTTTGCTTTCAAAATAGCTAATAAAACCAGAAAGATCTGCGTCTTGTTTTTGAGAATATTCTAATATAAAATCTAAATAAAATTGAATATATGCATTGGAAGTGGTTACTAAATTAAAATGTCGCACAATAGTTTCTGCCAATTCATATATAGGAAGCTGTAGCAAGACACTTGTGGTTAAGTAAACCTCAAAAGCTTCAAATTGTTTAAGTAATTTACTAAGTGTTAGATTAATGGTGTTGGCAAAGAATTGGTGTTTATCTTCAATAGCATACTTATTTGCTATATAATTTAAAACTTTTATTTTGTTTTCGTCATCTTTAGGATGCAATAGTAGCCTTAAAAAATTGGTTATAAACCGAACCTCTTCGGAGTTATTAATTAACATCGTTTCGGAAGAGGTTATTTTAATCTCCTTTTCGCTTAAATATTGAGCAATTGCTATACCTTCTTTCTTTTTTCTAACTAAAACACAAATATCTTTTAAAGCATAGCCGTTTTTTAAACAAGTTTGTATGGTGTTAAATGCTTCCTCGACGTACATTTCTTCTCTATTATCTTCTTTAGTGATGTCTAAAAAATTAATATTTACATAACCTTCGTGTTCTAAAAAGGGGTTTTGCGATGCTGTTTGTAAGTATAATTTACTATACTCCTCATTATTAAGTGCTGTAGTTGCTAAATATTGAAATAAGGCATTATTAAAATTTACTATTTCTTTAAAGCTTCTGTAATTAGTTGGTAAATTTTCAACATCTTGTTTAATATAAAAAGGTTGCGATTTAGTAGTAAACAAATCTATAAACTGCTCTGCTTTTCCGCCTCTCCATCTATAAATAGCTTGTTTGGCATCTCCAACAAGCATTGCTGTGCCTTGCTCGTGCTTTAAACTTTCGCTAGCTAAGGCATTGTCTATTAATGGAATTAAATTTTCCCATTGTAAAGTAGAGGTATCCTGAAACTCATCTATAAAATAGTGCTTAAATTTTTCGCCTAAACGCTCGTAAATAAAAGGCGTTGGTTGGTCTTTTATTTCTTTACTTATAATCGCATTAAACTCCGAAATAAGCATTTTGTTTTGGTCTTGTTTTATAAAGTCCAATTCGGTATTAATAGCGTTTAAAACCGATAAAGGTGTTATATTTTTATAAATAGCTTTTAAAAACTTAAGGTTAAAAACAAGCGTTTTGCTGGTAATAAAAGCATCTATTAATTGTGGTTGTATGTTATTAATTATCGAGGAAATATCTGGAGTAACCCTTTTTGGATATAACGTTTCGCTAGCAAGTAAAGCTAATTGCCATTTGTTTTCAAAATTTAAATTAAAATCTTTAGAGGCTAATTTCTGGAAATGCTTTGGTAAATAACTACTAGAAAAATCATTATACTGCAAGCCACACTCCTCAATTAACGTTAGTGTAGCTTCTGCTGTTTTAACTATAGCAGCTTCATTTGTATTAATTTTTTTAATCACTAATGTTTTTAAAGTTTTAAAATCATCTAGTGTTTTGTCCTTTATGGCCTGTAAATAAGGAATGTCGTTTTCATTTACCAATAATTTGGCAATTATATTAAGGTCAAAGGTAATGTCCCAACTTTTATCATCATCGGCTTTTTCAATAGCAAAATCTACCAAAACCTGAGTTAATTCTTTATTTGTGCCAGCTTTTGCAATTAAACTATCTACAGCTTCATTTAATAAAGAGTCTTGGTCTAGCTCCACTTCAAAATTTAAAGGCAGTTTTAAGTCGTAAGCAAAAGTTCTAATAATTTTATGTGTAAAGCCATCGATTGTAGAAACATCGAAAGCCGCATAATTGTATATTATGCTGTTTAAAATTTTCTTGGATTTAAGATGAAGTATTTCAGACTCCAATTCTAATTCCTCACTAATAGCAGCAAACATAGAGTTTGGCGTTTTTAAAATAGAAGGGTTTGAAAACTCTTTGAGTGTCTCAATTATACGCTCTTTCATTTCACCAACCGCTTTATTGGTAAACGTTATAGCTAGGATATGTTTGTAATAATCGTCTTTACTGGAATTAAAAAGTATTTTCAAATACTCTTTAACTAATGTAAAGGTTTTTCCGCTTCCTGCTGAAGCATTATATATTTTAAAATAAGAAGTTACCAAACAAGAAAATTTTCATACCAAAATAAGGAATCTTAATAGTTTATTAAGAAAATTTGGTAAGGAATATTGTAAATTTGATAACAAAGAAAATATTAACCAAAAAAACACACTAATTATGGCTTTTGAATTACCAAAATTAAAATATGAATATGATGCTTTAGAACCAAATATCGATGCGCGCACAATGGAGATTCATCATACTAAACATCACCAAGGATATACAAATAAATTAAATGCTGCTATTGAAGGCACAGATGCAGAAGGAAAAACTATTGAAAATATCTTAACAAACTTAGATATGGACAATAAAGCGGTAAGAAATAATGGAGGAGGTTTTTATAACCACTCTTTATTTTGGGAAGTAATGAATCCAGAAGGAAAAGGACGTTTGTCTGGAGATTTAAAAGATGCAATTGAATCTGCTTATGGTTCATTCGATGCTTTTAAAGATGCTTTTAGTAAAGCTGCAGCTACACAATTTGGATCTGGTTGGGCTTGGCTTTGTGTACATAAAGGTGGTAAAGTAGAAGTTTGCTCTTCGCCAAACCAAGATAATCCATTAATGCCAGGAGTAGGCTGTGGAGGCACACCAATTTTAGGATTAGACGTTTGGGAACATGCTTATTATTTAAATTACCAAAACAGAAGACCAGATTATATTGAAGCATTTTTTAATGTAATTAACTGGAATGAAGTTGAGCGTCGTTATGCCGAAGCAAAATAAAAACAACTTACTATGATATAAAAAGAGCCTGTTAGACATGTCTAATAGGCTCTTTTTTTTTAGGAAATTATATTAAATAAAAAAGGTGAACAGATGTTCACCTTTTTTGCCCCAAATCTACCATGAACTTAACCTACTTATGTTATGGTAAGCTCAAATATAACTAAGATTTTCTTTAATTATTGTAAAATTTAGTTAAAGTGCTTAAAAAAGTCGCTTAAATGAGTGGTTTTAAGGAGTTTTTATGTTTTTATAATTAGTATGTATAAAAAAAGCCGAACCTAAGTTCAGCTTTTTTTGCCCCAAATCTACCATGAACTTAACCTACTTATGTTTATGGTGAGACCAAATTATGTTTAATTATTATACTTATATATTTTATTAGATTAACAGTTATAAAATAAGTTTAACTGTATATTAATAAGCACGCTCATTATTTCCTTCATAGAAATTTATAAATGCCCTGTTTACTACTCTATTTCCTCCAGCTGTTGGGTAATTTCCTGTAAAATACCAATCTCCTAAATGATTCGGACAAGCTTTATGTAAGTTTTCTACAGGTTGAAATATTATTTTCACTTCAGCATTTACAGCATCATCACTTAATAATTCAGAAATTTTATCTGAAATCTCTTCATCTGTAAAAGGATCATATAATTCTTTTACAAAATTCTTTACGTTTTTATCTTTAAGATTTATTTGTTCTTTACACTTTTTATAGACTTCTTCAACCATGTGGTATTTGTTGTTGTCTTTTAATAAAGCAAGCATTGCTCTAAAAGCTACCAAACCTTCCAGTCTAGCCATATCAATGCCATAACAATCTGGATAGCGAATTTGTGGAGCAGAAGAAACCACCACAATCTTTTTTGGGTGTAATCTATCCATCATTTTTATAATACTCTTTTTTAGAGTAGTTCCTCGTACAATACTATCGTCAATAATAACAAGGTTGTCTGTTGGCTTAATAACACCATAAGTAACATCGTAAACGTGTGCCACTAAATCATCTCTACTGCTATCTTCTGTGATAAAAGTTCTTAACTTGACATCTTTAATAGCAATTTTTTCAATTCTTGGTCTTTCAGATAAAATATCTATAACACGTTCTTTAGATAGTTTTCCGCCACCACTTAAAATGGCTTTTGTTTTTTCTTGGTTAAGGTGGTCTTCTACAGACTCTATCATTCCAAAAAATGACGTTTCGGCAGTATTAGGAATATAGGAGAAAACCGAATTTTTAGTATCATTATCAATAGCCTCTAAAACTTTTGGCATTAATAATTTTCCGAGTTCCTTACGTTCTTGATAAATTTCGGCATCACTTCCTCTAGAAAAGTAAATGCGCTCAAAAGAACACGATTTACGTTCTAAAGGTTCTAGTATTTTATGGATGGCTACTTCACCAGATTTTTTTGTGATAATTGCATGACCAGGCTCTAATTCTTTAACAGCGTCAAAAGCTACATTAAACACGGTTTGTATTACTGGTCTTTCTGATGCGACAACAACTACCTCATCATCCTGATAATAAAAAGTTGGCCTTATTCCTGCAGGATCACGTAAAACAAAAGAATCTCCATGGCCTAAAAGACCAGCCATTGCATAACCACCATCCCAATTTTTTGCAGCTTTTTTTAATATTTTTGCAACATTTAAACGTTCTGCAATTAATGGAGAACATTCGTTTTTATTGTATCCTTCCTTTTTTAGCTTTT
Organism: Lacinutrix salivirga; assembly: GCF_053604675.1. Classification (NCBI taxonomy): domain Bacteria; kingdom Pseudomonadati; phylum Bacteroidota; class Flavobacteriia; order Flavobacteriales; family Flavobacteriaceae; genus Lacinutrix; species Lacinutrix salivirga. Next base: position 71,393 of record NZ_JBSHNP010000084.1, on the reverse strand, counting down.
TATAAATTTTACTAACAGAGTCATCTAAAAAATGACCAATTTTTTCCATTATAGTAATGGTGTCTGTATATTCTTTTGGATGTTGACCAAGATCTACTAAGTTTTTAAATAACTCTTTTACATTAGTCATATTAAAGTTTCCTGCAAGAATCAGGTTTCTGTGCATCCAATTGTTTTGTCTTAAAAAAGGATGTACACTTTCTACGCTATTTTTACCAAAGGTGCCATAACGTACATGGCCTAAAAGTACTTCGCCTATATATGGAATGTTTTGTTTTTGAAGCTCCACATTATCTTTGTATTCCGGATGCTCTGTGAGTTCTTTATTTATCCTGTCGTTTATTTGCGCAAAAATATCCTGAATAGGTTGCTGTGCAATAGAGCGTACTCTACTAATATAGCGTTCACCAGGATTGACATCTAACTTAATACTTGCAAAACCAGCTCCATCTTGTCCGCGATTATGCTGTTTTTCCATTAAGAGGTACATTTTATTTACACCATAAAATGCTGTACCATATTTTTTTTTGTAAAATGATAAAGGTTTTTTTAATCTAATAAGTGCAATTCCGCACTCATGTTTTAAAGCATCACTCATTGTTGTTGTGTTGTGAGTTGTTGAATAATAACAAAAATATATATTCTTAAGGATTCTGAAATTAATTCAGAAAAAAAACGCGCTCAAATATTTGAGCGCGTTTTTTATTATTTTATTTCAATTTCAAATTGTGTTAAGTTTTTAAACTGCTGCAAGCGCTCAAATATTTCATCATCGGTTAACGTTAGCATACGTTCTGTTCCAAATTTTTCGACACAAAACGAAGCGAGTACAGAACCATATATAACAGCCTTTTTCATGTTTTCAAAAGAAATGTTTCCTGTTTTTGCAATGTAACCCGCAAAACCACCTGCAAAAGTATCTCCTGCTCCTGTTGGATCAAAAACCTCTGCTAGTGGCAAAGCTGGAGCATAGAACATATTGCCTTCACTAAATAATAAAGCACCATGCTCTCCTTTTTTAATCACTACATATTTTGGACCCATTGTATGAATTTTTTTAGCAGCATTTACTAAAGAATATTCTCCAGATAACTGTCTTGCTTCTTCATCGTTTATGGTAATAACATCTACATTTTTTAATACTGCTTTTAAATCGTCCATAGCAATATCCATCCAGAAATTCATAGTATCTAAAATAGCCAATTTCGGTTTTTTAGACATTTGATCTAGCACACTTTGTTGTGTTAAAGGATGTAAGTTGCCTAACATCACAACATCTGCATCTTTATAACTTTCTGGCACAACAGGAGTAAAGGTTTCAAGTACATTTAACTCTGTTGCTAAAGTATCACGAGAATTCATGTCGTTGTGGTACTTTCCACTCCAAAAGAAAGTTTTTCCATCTTTTACAATTTCTATACCTTCTATACTTACTTTTCTTTCGGTTAAAAGATCTAGATATTCCTGAGGGAAATCTCCACCTACAACTGATACAGCTGCGGCATCCACATTATCAAAATTGGCTGCAGAAAAACCTATATACGTAGCTGCTCCACCAAGAATTTTATCGGTTTTCCCAAAAGGTGTTTCAATAGCATCAAAAGCTACAGTTCCTACAATTACTAATTTACTCATAAAGTACTTTAAAATTTAGTGCAAATATAGGTTTTTTAGTCACTATTTTTTCATTTTACTTTTGGAAAAATATCAAAGTATTTAATTTTGTTATTTATTACAATTCGCTAATTAAATTAACATTTTCACTATTAGTCTAATTATTTTAAAAATTATATACGGAGAGAAAACCGCTAAAACCTTTTAATCAATGATTAGAAAAATATTTTCGTAATTTATACGTATATTTAACGTAAATATTACGAATTATGAAAACTACTACAAAGAGAAAAGAAGTACTTTTAAGTGATGAAGCATTGCGTTTATTAGAGTTTAAGGCTCAAAAAGCAGGCAGGTCACTTAAAAATTATATGGAATTTGTACTTAATCAAGATGCCTTTGCTTTTGAACCCTCTGAAGAATATAAAGTTATGATGGATAAAATGATAGAAAATCATAATAAAGGTGAAACCAATTATTTGAGTGAATCAGAATTTCGGAAAAGAACTATAATATAATGAAATATACTATTCGATTTCTAGAAAATAGTTTACACGATTTTAATAAAGGTATTGCTTATTATAAAATAGTTTCAGAGGATTTATCTGAAAAGTTTTTTAATGAATTTTGGATTTCTGTCGAAAAATTAAAAGAAAACCCAATTGCTTACCAAACTAGATACTTAAATATTAGAATTATTCAAGTACAAAAATTCCCTTTTACTATTCATTTCTTTGTAGAAAAAGATATTATTTATGTACAAAGAGTGCTTCATGATAAGGGCTTATATTAATCTACTTCCTCCCAAAATCTGCTGGTATTTCTCCCCAAGCTTTAGTTTCCCATTTAACAATAGTAGTGTTGTAATCATTCTCTTTCAACCACTTTACTGCACGATCTACCAAATCGTAAACAGGTTTGTTTTTTGCGTTGCGCTCTAATTTACTATTGCATGTTTTTTTACGAACCCAACTCATAGCAGTTTTAGAATCCGTGTATATAATACGATTGCTATTGTGTTTTTTTAAAAAACTTAATCCATGTACCAAAGCTAAAAATTCACCAATATTATTAGTGCCTTCCTCAAAAGGACCTTGAATAAACAATTGCTTTTTAGATTTTGTATCTACACCACGATATTCCATAATGCCAGGATTACCTGACGAAGCAGCATCTACAGAAATGGAATTATAATTGGGTTGTCCAATTTTTTTAAGTTGCTCTTTAGTAAGTTCGCTTTTAAACGTTTTGTTTTTTCCTATATAATCAAAATAATTACCTTTTAAAGCCGTTTTTGCAGCTTCAAAAGTGGCAAACGATTTGTATTGCGCGCCTTCATAGTCTTTAATTTGAGCTTTACAATCGTCCCAAGTTTCAAAAACTCCTGTGTGGTGACCTTTCCAAACTGTATAATATTTTTTCTTTTTTTTTGACATAAACTATTATAATATCAAATATATTCGTTTTCTGTCATTCAGAGCGATAGCGAAGAATCTTTTTCTTCATATAATATTGAGATTCATCAGTTGTGCCTCCTTCTGAATTTCAAAGTTCTATTTGTTTAATAATTCATCTACCACCTCAGGAAAATGTTTCATTTCTAATTTATGAATCTTTTTTGCAACATCTTCAGCAGTATCTGAGGCTAAAACCTTACATTTTGCTTGAAAAATGATAGTTCCTTCATCATAATGTTCATTTACATAGTGAATTGTGATGCCAGTTTCATTTTCTTTTTGTTGTACAACAGCTTGGTGAACATGCATACCATACATGCCTTTTCCACCAAATTTAGGAAGCAAAGCAGGATGTAAATTAATGACTTTATTCGGAAAAGTTTTTAGGATATTCTCTGGAAATTTCCATAAAAAACCAGCCAAAATTATTAAATCTGGCGTGCTAGATTTTAAAATATTAAGCACATGCTCTGTTTGAGTAAACGCTATCTTATTGAATGTTAATGCGCTAACATTCAGTTTTTTACAACGTTCTAGCACTTTGGCACGAGGATTGTTACTTAGTACTAGAATGACAGAAGCATTTTCTCTGTTGTGAAAAAACTTAATTAAATTTTCAGCATTAGTTCCACTTCCGGAAGCAAAGATTACAATACGTTTCATTTACAGACAAAAATGTTAATTTATTCGAACAAAAAAAAGAATAATAATTAACAATTAACGAGTAAAAATCAAATACTTCAAGCTTATTTTAGTAAATTACAAGCACATTTTTAAACTAAAAGTGTATTTTACAATAAAGTTTTTTATTTTTGCTCACTAATTAAAACTTAAAATTAAAAAAATTATGTCAGACATTGCATCAAGAGTAAAAGCGATTATCGTAGACAAATTAGGAGTTGATGAAAACGAAGTTGTAACTGAAGCTAGCTTCACAAACGATTTAGGAGCGGATTCATTAGACACTGTAGAATTAATAATGGAATTTGAAAAAGAATTTGATATTCAAATCCCAGACGATCAAGCAGAAAATATCGCAACAGTTGGTCAAGCTGTATCTTATATCGAATCTGCTAAATAAGCATTAAATTTATGGAACTTAAGCGAGTTGTAGTAACAGGTTTAGGCGCTTTAACACCAATTGGAAACACAATTGATGAGTATTGGAATGCTCTAATTAGTGGTAAAAGTGGTGCTGCACCAATAACTTATTTTGATACTGAAAAGTTTAAAACAAAATTCGCTTGTGAACTTAAAAATTTCGTAGCTACAGATTTTCTAGATAGAAAAGAAGCACGAAAAATGGACAGATTTACACAATACGCAATGGTCGCATCTGATGAGGCCATTGCTAATTCCAAATTAGATCTGGACACAATTAACAAATTACGTGTAGGTGTAATTTGGGGAGCAGGAATAGGTGGCTTGGAAACGTTTCAAAACGAAGTTTTAAACTTTGCAGAAGGCGACGGAACACCACGTTTTAACCCATTTTTTATCCCAAAAATGATTGCAGATATTGCACCTGGTAACATTTCTATTAAACATGGATTTATGGGACCAAATTACACAACAGTTTCTGCTTGCGCATCCTCTGCAAATGCAATGATAGACGCTTTAAACTATATACGTTTAGGCTATTGCGATGTTATTGTTACAGGAGGAAGTGAAGCAGCAGTAACTATTGCAGGAATGGGTGGATTTAACGCCATGCATGCCTTATCCACTAGAAACGACAGTCCAGAGACTGCCTCTAGACCTTTTGATAGTACTAGAGATGGTTTTGTATTAGGCGAAGGCGCAGGAGCAATTATTTTAGAAGAATATGAGCACGCAAAAGCAAGAGGTGCAAAAATTTACGCAGAGGTTTTAGGAGGAGGTTTATCTTCCGATGCTTACCACATGACAGCTCCACATCCTGATGGAATTGGTGTTGTTGCAGTTATGCAAAACTGTTTGGAAAATGCAGGTTTAAAACCAGAAGATGTCGATCACATTAACACACACGGAACTTCAACACCATTAGGTGACGTAGCAGAACTTAAAGCTATTAAAGAAGTATTTGGTGATCATGCAAAGCATATTAATATTAATTCTACCAAGTCTATGACTGGCCACTTGTTAGGAGCAGCTGGAGCTATTGAGTCTATTGCTGCTATTTTAACAATGGAACATGGTATTGTACCACCAACAATTAATCATACGACTGTTGATGAAAATATTGATTCAGAATTAAATTTAACGTTAAATCAACCACAAAAAAGAGACGTTAAAGTAGCCATGAGCAACACCTTTGGATTTGGTGGACATAACGCTTGTGTATTATTCAAAAAATTAGATTAAGCCATTTGAATGAAATAAATCTTCATAATACTATATCTTTAGATTTATTACATCTGACTTTTTATAAATATTAGTACATTTCAGATGAAAAACATTCGCAACATATTTGGTTCTCGCTCAAAACAAAGCGGGAATTTTATTATGGTGTTAACTCAAATATTAGGCTTTACACCAAAGACCATAAATTACTACAAAACAGCATTTACACATCGTTCTATGAATAAAAAGGACGACGAAGGCAATACCATTAACTACGAGCGTTTAGAGTTTTTAGGAGATGCTATGCTTGGCGCTGTAATTGCACATCATTTATATATTGAAGTCCCAAGTGGAGACGAAGGGTATCTCACTAAAATGCGCTCTAAAATAGTAAGTAGAGAACATTTAAATGATTTAGGTAAAGACCTTAAACTTATAGAACATGTAGAAAGTAAAATCCCAAAGGGACAATTTGGAGATAATATACATGGCAATTTATTTGAAGCTTTAGTTGGAGCCATATATTTAGATAGAGGCTACAAGTATTGCGAAAAATTTATTTATAAGAAAATAATTATTCCATACGTAGATATAGAAAAACTAGAAGGCAAAGTCATTAGCTATAAAAGCTTATTGATAGAATGGTGTCAAAAAGAAAAAAAGACCTTTAATTTTAATGTTTATGAAGATACTGGTAACGATAACATGAGACATTTTTCGGTAAAACTATCCATAGACGACAAAATTGTAGCAAAAGCCAGAGCAACTTCTAAAAAGAAAGCAGAAGAAAAAGCAGCAAAACGCGCTTTTTTTGTATTCCAGAAACAAATTGATAAAGCCAATTAGAAAAAACACCATAGAATAAGTAAAACTACATCGTTTTCGTAGTTTTTTAGTGTTAAGATTAGGTAAAATCACGTCCGTTTACTCGTTAATAATATTATATTTACAATTGTAAATGGTATATTATGTCTGTACATAGAATGCTTTTAGAGGATTGTATTGAACAAGAAGAATTTACTCTTGTAGGAATCCATACTACTATAGAAGACTATAAACTAGCTTATTTATTAAATAAAAATCTAGAAGTTAACTTAAAACGATTAGACAACGATTTAGATTTTTTTAATAAAGCACACTATTCTATTTTCGAATGGGAAGATAATAAGCAACTAGTAACTTGGAATTTAGTCTCTAATAGTTGCAGACTAGATAATATAGACGTTTTAGAAGACAAAACCTCCTTATTTCAATTAGAGCAATCAACATCTAAAACATTTTACCTATTACCAGAATATAAAAAAGTAAGCTATTTGTTAAAAATAAGCACTCAATACAATGTGAGTAAACAAAAACAGATTTTAGATACCATTATCAAAATCCCACAAGTAGCAACAGCATATAGTATTGATACCAATACTTTAAAAAATAAAGACCACTTAATTTTTGACTAATGTTAAGAAAAAAAACTAAAATAGTAGCCACTCTAGGACCAGCAACAAGCACAAAAGAAGTATTAAAAGGCATGTTGGATGAAGGCGCAGATGTATTCAGAATTAATTTCTCACATGCAGATTACGACGATGTTGTAGAACGTATTAAAATGATTCGCGAACTTAATGAGGAGTTTGGGTACAATGCAGCAATACTTGCAGATTTACAAGGACCTAAATTAAGAGTAGGAACCATGAAAGGCGAAGTTATTGTTAATCCTGGAGACGAAATTATTTTTGCCACAGGAAAACGTTTTGAAGGCACAAAAGAACGTGTTTACATGACATACGATAAGTTTCCACAAGATGCAAAACCAGGAGAACGCATATTATTAGACGACGGGAAATTAATTTTCGAAGTCGTATCTACAGATAAAAAAACCGAAGTAAAAGCAAAAGTAATTCAAGGAGGACCTTTAAAATCTAAAAAAGGAGTAAACCTTCCAAATACAAATATTTCGCAACCAGCTTTAACAAAAAAAGATATTAAGGACGCCATTTTTGCATGTAGCTTAGATGTAGATTGGATGGCATTATCCTTTGTACGCCATGCAGAAGATCTAATGGAGCTAGAAGCACTAATAAAAAAACATAGCAAGCATAAAATTCCAATTATTGCTAAAATAGAAAAGCCAGAAGCAGTAGAAAATATAGACAAAATTGTAGCCTATTGCGATGGATTAATGGTAGCAAGAGGAGATTTAGGAGTGGAAATTCCAGCCGAAGAAGTCCCATTAATACAAAAACAATTAGTATTAAGAGCTAAAAAAGCAAGGATTCCAGTAATTATTGCAACGCAAATGATGGAAACCATGATTTCTAGCTTAACACCAACACGAGCAGAAGTTAACGATGTAGCCAACTCTGTAATGGATGGCGCAGATGCTGTAATGCTCTCTGGCGAAACCTCTGTAGGTAAATATCCAGTACAAGTAATTAATGTAATGGAAAACATTTTGCGTACAGTAGAAAACTCGCCACTAATAAAAGTACCACACGAGCCACCACATATACGCACCAAACGTTACATTACAAAATCTATATGTTACCATGCAGCACACATGGCAAACGAGATTAATGCCAAAGCAATCTCCACCTTAACCAATAGTGGTTATACAGCGTTTCAGATTTCGGCATGGCGTCCAGCAGCACACATTTTAGTTTTTACCTCTAACAAGCGTATATTAACACAACTTAATTTACTTTGGGGCGTTAAAGCGTTCTTTTACGATAAATTTGTAAGTACAGACGAAACCATAGAAGATGTAAACGCAATAGCCTGTAAAATGGGTTATTTAGAAGCAGGAGACATGTTGGTAAGCTTAGCAGCAATGCCAATCCAAGAGAAAGGGATGGTAAATACGTTACGAGTTACAGAAATTACGAGTTGTAGTTTTTAAAAAAATCATTTTCGTAAAGGCATAAATCTTATGTGATTAAGAGTAAAGCGAAGACTCCTTTTTTTATGGCGTTACCACAAGGGTCGCGCTTTCACTACTCGCTCTCTTCGAGGAGCTCAAACAGACCGTTCAATCGCTAACGCGAAGCCAAGGATAGTAAAAATAAATTTAGACCAGTTATAGCGATATAGCTGGTTTTTTTGTTTGTAGTATAATTAAAACTTATTTCTGGAAAGTTAGTTTAACGTGTTCGTGTATGGTTCAGTTGCGTTGGCTAGGACTAAGTTAATAAACAAAAACGAACCAGAGGAAATTCCGAAGGAATTTCCAAGTAGACGAGAACCTAGCAATTGATTATACATGATGTTGGCAGTAGTTATTATCTTTTTACGCTATTTATAAATTCTTCATTTCTGATTTGAGTTCCAACAGCATCATATAGCTTAGATGCTAAATCTTTGCTTACATCATAATTTATATCGTCGTAAGTTATAGACAAATGGTCACGATTATTTACAATAATAATGACTTCATAAATGTTATTTTTAGCTTCTGTTTCTTTATAAGATCTGTAGCTGACATTGTATTGGTTACATATATTTATAAAGACGTCAAAAAAGTATATTTCTTGAGTATTTTTAATTTTTTCAGCGATAGTATTTACGACATTACTATTATTCCCTTCATTATCTTGAATTCGAAATATAATTTCTTTAAATACTTTTCGGTCTATACGAGGTGTAAATTCTTGTTTCATTTATTAGTTCTTTAATAGATAAATTGATTTTCGTTTTTCAGACATTCTCTAAATCACTGGCAATGTACTCTTAATATCAAACATTTAAAAATGCTTTATAAAATTCGTTAAATTAAGTTCGGTAATTTATTTTACAATGTCAAGTTTTCAAAACTCAAAACTCAAAACTCAAAACTCAAAACGCAATTGAACACTAACCTCTTTAGCCTTTTCCACCTTTTTTCGTATTTTCTATTCAGTTTTTGATTGATTCGGGGAAATTGTGCTGCCGATAGAATTTCTTTTATTAGAAATTTTAGTTTCTTGCGCTTCTAATAAATTTATAACTCCAATAAGTAGTAGAAAAGTAAAAACTTTAAACTTCATTTCTCAAACATTTTTCTTATTTCATCTGTCAATTCATTTTTATTTTTAACTCTCTTGTATTTGTTTTTAGCCAATTTCAACATCTTTTCATCATTGTTAATCACAGAGACTTTGTAAAGACTTAGAGCATAGTTTCCGTTAAAATCATCATTTTTTTAAACTCGCTTTTTACCTTTTCATAATAACTTAAAGACTCTTCATGTTTTGTGTTAAGAGTTAAAAGAATTGCTTTTAAAAACAGAGCATCTTTGTTTTCGCTTTTGTATTTATTTATTGCAAGGTTAATATTTTTAAGTCCGTTTTCAATATCACCAATTTCTGTAGAGGTAAGTGCTATTCCATAATATCCTTCTGGACTATCCGGAAAAAACTCCACTATTTCACTATACTTTCTTCGTGCAATTTCTAATCCTTTTTTTATTCCAGATCGTAACCCTTCAGAAGCAAGATTTGTTTTAAACTCAATGGATTTGTTATTTGCTAAACTATCTGCTACATAATAATACGCAAAAGCATATTTATCGTCTAATAATCGTAACGTGTAGCCTGTAAAAAACATTGCATCGCAAAATGTAGTGTCTTCTTTATAGGCAGCTAAAAAAACCTCAGATGTTTTTTTTAAGTATTTTTTATTTAAAGATGTATTTAATTTAAGTGTTTCAATACCAATATTAAAAAGTCTAATAGCTTCTGGGTTTTCCGATTTGCAATACAAACGTTTCCCTTCAAAATAATTTTGAGAAAAAAGAAAAGTATTGCTTAGTATAAATAGCAGGATAATTGTATGCTTCATTTGTTCGTTTTAAAAATAATTAACCCAATCAATATCGACATTTTTCTTTAAATATTCAAAATATATTATTTTAATGTAATGGAGTTATTCTCTTGAAATAGAATAGTATTTTTTCTGTTAAATAATTTCAATTTTGTAATATTATAGATTGACAAAAAATAAAAAAAGTAATATTATTGTATGACAAAAATTTGCTTGTGTAAGATTATAATATTACTTTTGAATTAAATAAGTCATAATATAATCTTACAAATGAAGACTAGTAAACTTAAAGTAGAACAATTAATAAACAAAATAAAACCTTATAAAATGGCTGGTAAATATCCACGTCCACCTATAGGTTGGGTAAAAACAATACGCACATCCATAGGCATGTCGTTAGAGCAGTTAGGAGACAAACTAGGAATAACAAGGCAAAGCGCTCAAAGTTTAGAGAAGCGAGAAGCAAAAGGGTCTATTACTATAAAAGCATTAGAAGAGGCAGGAAAAGCAATGGATATGAAACTTGTTTATGGCTTTGTACCCTTAGATGGAAGTATAGAGAAACTAATAGAGAAAAAAGCAAAAAAACTAGCAACCGAAATTGTGTTACGTACTTCTGGAACTATGAAATTGGAAGATCAAGAGAACTCACCTAAAAGAATAAAAAAGGCGATAGACCAAAGAACCAAAGCTATAATTGAAGACATGCCGAAAATATTATGGGATTAAATCTAGATTATTTACCAGGTCAAACACCACTAGAAGAGGAGGAAAAAGAAGGACTTAAAATATTAACAATTACTACAAAAGCTGAATTGGATGAGTTTGAACAGAGGAATATTGAGCAGGCAGTGCAATGGACTATTGGAAAAAAAATTAAATTAGACCGTTTATTGTCTGAATTTTTTATAAAAGCGTTACATAAAAGAATGTATAATGAGGTTTGGAAGTGGGCTGGAACATTCCGAAACACAGAAAAAAACATTGGTGTTGAGAGTTGGAACATTCCAACAGACCTAAGAATCTTGTTAGACGACACAAAATTTTGGATAGAAAATGAGTCCTTTTTAGAAGATGAAATAGCTATTCGCTTTAAGCATCGTCTTGTAAGTATTCATTGTTTTCCCAATGGAAATGGAAGACATAGTAGGTTGATGGGAGACCTTATTGCTGAAAAAGTTTTTAAACGAAAAATTTTTACTTGGGGACAATCAGATTCCAATCTATCTAATGAGAGTGACGCGAGAACAGAATACCTTAAAGCACTTAAAAAAGCTGATAATGGTGAGTATTACGATTTAATAACATTTGCTCGCACATAATATCCTTTTATTTTTATAAGGCTTATAATTCACTAAATCAAATTAGATAATTGTTTCTAAAATAACAAAAACTCAAAACTCAAAACGCAATTGCACACTAACCTCCTTAGCCTTTTCCACCTTTTTCGTTTTCTTTTCGGTATTTAAATTAGACAAAGAAATGCCTAGCAAACGTACAGAATTACTTAACTTTTCTTGGTATAATAAATCTTTTGCTGTTTCTAAAATTATACTTTTATCACTAATAAAATAAGGCAGTGTTTTGCTTCTGGTTTGCAGTGTAAAATCGCTATACTTAATTTTAAGAGTAATTGTTTTTCCTGCAACTTTACTGGTGTTTAAACGCCTAGAGACTTCTTCTGCTATGTGATTTAGTTTTTCTAGCAAAAACACTTCGGACGATAGGTTGGTGTTAAACGTACGCTCTGCAGCTAAGCTTTTTCGAGTTCTGTTAGGCTTTACTTCGCTAGTATGTATGCCTCTAACTACGTAATAATAATAACGTCCAGATTTCCCGAAATTTTCATTTAAATACTCTAAGGATTTCGACTTTAAATCTTTACCAGTAAAAATGCCTTTTTGGTACATTTTTTCGGCTGTGACCTTTCCAACACCATAAAATTTTCTAATATCTAAGGCTTCTAAAAAAGGTAAAACATCTTCTGGATTTACTGTTTTTTGTCCATTAGGTTTATTGTAATCACTAGCAACTTTAGCAATAAACTTATTAATAGAAATACCTGCAGAAGCCGTTAAACCAACCTCATTAAAAATACGCTCACGAATTTCTTCAGCAATCATCGATGCACTTGGATTTCCTTTTTTATTTTCAGTAACATCTAAATACGCTTCGTCTAACGATAAAGGTTCTACTAAATCTGTGTAGTCATAGAAAATAGCACGAATTTTTTGTGAGATGTCTTTATAACGCTCAAAATTGGTTTTTACAAAAATAAGATGAGGGCAGAGTTTAATAGCCAAACGACCAGACATAGCACTTTTTACACCAAATTTACGAGCCTCGTAGCTTGCAGCACTAATTACACCTCGTGTTCCTCCACCACCAACAGCAATGGCTTTACCTCTTAAATCGGGATTATCCAATTGCTCTACAGAGGCGTAAAAGGCATCCATATCTACATGAATAATTTTTCGAATTGGTAAATCGTTTTGCATAGTGTAAATTTAGGTTTTTAATATGAACGTCAGTTCTAGTGTTTTCATTTTTTTAACTGAAAATGTATCGAGAACAAATAAAAAAATCTCCGCTTTCGCGGAAAGTAGCCATGATAGAAATAGAACGTAAATTCCTCGTAAAATCTAATGCGTTTAAAACGGAAGCATTTAAACACACACGCATTATTCAAGGGTTTTTAAGTACAGATAAAAAACGTACAGTACGAGTACGATTAAAAGGCGAACAAGGGTTTTTAACCATTAAAGGCGAGTCTTCAAAAAACGGATTATCACGTTTTGAATGGGAGAGAGAACTTCCTAAAGCTGAAGCTGAAGCGCTTTTAAAACTATGTAAAAAAGGCGTTATCGATAAAATACGCTACGAAGTAAAACAAGACAAACACCTCTTTGAAGTCGATGAGTTTTTTGGCGACAACAAAGGCTTACTGCTTGCTGAGGTAGAGTTACAAACCGAAACCGAAACCTTTACCAAACCCAATTGGCTTGGTAAAGAAGTTACAGGAGATCGTCGTTATTATAATTCGCAGTTGAGCAAACAGCCATTTAATACTTGGAAGTAATTACTGAGTCACTGTAATTTTACGCTTAACTTCATTGCCTAAAGCATCTACAACAGTAATAATATGCTCGCCTTCGGTTGGTATAATTGCTAAATCGTGTAGGTCTTTTGTGGTGCCAACAAATGTATTGTCCACATACCAAAAGAGTTCTGTTTCTGGTTTAGAATGCGCAATTTTTAATACTAAATCGTTTGTAGTGCCATCAAAATCTTTTGGTAAAAATATAGTAGTGGTTTCTTTAGGGTAAATAAATTCCATACTTATTGTTTCACTTCCAATACAATCACTTCTAAAAGGCGGTTGCTGTTTGTAAAACGGATTTTTAGACTTGTAAAAATATTCCATTAAAGGAGGCAATACAAACCAAGAGGTATTAGAAATAGCATCAATATCCTCACAAGAGGCATTAACTTGAAATTGCTCTAAAGCATCTAAATGCAATAATTTATGATAAGGACAAGGCTTTGTTTTTGTACCACTACGCTGTATAAATTCCTGTTGAGTTTCGTTACAATTTTCGGAAGCTCTGTAACCACTCTTATTACAGATTTCGACTTCCTGCATTTCGTCAAAAGGTTTCGCAAACCAATCGCTATTAGGTAAAATATCAAATACATCAAAAAGAATTGGAGCAGCAGCTTCCACACCAACTAAACCAGGACGTCCTTCGCCATCTGCATTACCAACCCAAACTCCAACTACGTAATCTTTGGTAGTGCCAATTGCCCAAGCATCTCTAAAACCAAAACTTGTACCTGTTTTCCAAGCAATAGGTTTTGAGCCATCAAAAAACTCCCAATTTTCGTCACCTTCTGGTCTATTAACTTCTTTTAAACTTTCGTAAGTTAAATAGATTGAAGCTGCATCAAATAACGTTTTTTCAGTCGATTTTTTCCCAAAGTCAACCGTTTCCGAAGCTAAAAAAGTAGGTTCGCAAAACTCATTAGAAAAATACTCACTAGAGGTTTCATTAAAATGATTTAAAGTTGAAGAAAACGCAGCATAGCTTTTACACAAGTCCCAAAGGTTACTTTCTGCTCCTCCTAAAATAAGAGATAAGCCATAGTGGTTAGCATTGTATTTGATGTCTTTTAAATGCAAATCTTTTAAATAATGATGAAAGCGATCTAATCCAAACTCCTGAAGCATTCGCACTGCTGGCACGTTTAAAGAACGCGATAATGCACGTTTTGCAGGCACAGCACCATCAAACTCTTTATTATAATTTTCTGGTGTGTAACTTCCATAATTTGTTGGTACATCTGCAACTAAAGTATTTGGTAGCAAATCTCCAGCATCTAACATGGCAGCATATAAAAAGGGTTTTAAAATGCTACCAGTACTTCTGGGTTTATCAATAACATTTACATCTTTTTGATGTGCTCTATCTGTTGGAGAATTTCCAATATAAGCTACCACTTCGCGTGTTTTTACATCTAAAACTAGTACTGAAATATTATAAATTTCATTTTGTTTTAACACGTTATAACGGTTTTTTACAATCCTATTGGCTTGTTCTTGGTAACGTTTATTAATGGTAGTGTGTACACGCTCACCTCTATGGCTTTGTGTTATTTTTTGTAATAAATGAGGTGCAATTTGTGGTAAAGGATATGGTTTTTGTGGTAAACCTTCAGCAATAGATAAATTATAAGTTAAGGAGTCTATCGTGTTATTTGTTAATAGTTTTTTTAGCAAGCGATTTCTTTTTTTTAGTAATCGTTCTTGATTTTTCCCAGGATAAATAAGGCTTGGTGCATTAGGCAAAACAGCTAATGTTGCACTTTCTGCCCAAGACAAATCGTTAGGATGTCTGTTAAAATAGCGCCAAGATGCAGCATCAATTCCTACAACATTTCCACCAAAAGGCGCATGACTACTATAATAGGCTAATATTTTTTCTTTAGAGGCTCTAACTTCTAAACGCGTAGCCAAAATCATTTCTTTAATTTTTTCAAAATAGGTTCGCGATTGACCTTTGCGAGACAGTCTAATCACTTGTTGTGTTAACGTGCTTCCACCTCTTTTTACTTCGCCTGAAGAAATATTTTGTTTAAATGCTTTAACTATTGAAATAGGATTAAAACCAGGATGTTTATAGAAATATTCGTCTTCAAAAGCGATAATACAAGTTTTAAATTTCTCTGGAATACTATCGTTTTCAGGAAAACGCCATTGTCCATCCGAAGCTATTTGTGCACCCAAAAGTTGTTGGCTTTTACTTGTAATTACTGTTGCTGTTGGGTCTTTAAATAATTTGCTTGGTAAGCAGAAAATATACCAAATAAGAAGCACTCCAAATACTATGGATTTCTTTTTATTATTTTTGATATAGCGTATTACTCGTTTCATTTAAGTTCTAAATTCATACTCGCGTTCTACCTTGCAAATTCTTACAGAGTACCAATTGTACCAATCGGTTTTTCCTTTTAATTGTGCTTGTAAATGCTCGCTTTGTTGCTTCCAATTTTTAATTGCTTCTAGACTTTTCCAATAGCTTACTGTAATACCAACGTTAGTTCTTGCACTATCCATGCTCATAAAACCTGTTTGCTTTTTTGCAAGTGCTTCCATCTTGTTAGCCATTTCAGCATAGCCTTCGATATTTTTGTTTTGAGTTGAAGTGAAAATTACGGCATAGTAAGGCTTAAAAGAATTTTTCATTATAGTATAATTAAAGTAAAGTTGTTAACTTAAACCTGTTAGATTTTGTTCTCTAACAGGTTTTTCACAGTTACTTTTCAACGGTTATCCATTCGCCTTTTCCTCTTACCATAAACTCATTATCATACATTGCTTCTGCTTGGATTCCTGGTAAATAGTATTTCCCTAAGTAAGCAGCATTTAGCATAACATTAAAGGTTTTGGTATCGTATTTAGTGTTTCCTTTTTTGTTTAAATCAAAGTAGAAATTCACACGATCGTCTCTAATATCTGTGTAACGTGCTTGGCTAGTAGTCATACTTCCAAAATCGGTAAAACGCGTATTGACTATTTCCCAACCAGAAGGGAAAATTTGAGTTAATGCCACATCGTTTACGTTTTCATTTTTAAGATTGCTTACTTTAACAGTAGCTACAAAATCTTGACCTTGTTGTAATTTAGAAACATCAATTTTATTTCCTTTTAAGTCCTTGTAAACCACACTAACACTTAATCCTCTTTGCTCTGTTAACTCTTCGCCTAAAGGCAGTTTCCCGGAATTAAGCACACGTACATACACTAAATTATCTTGGTTATTTTTAAAGGTTAAACTATTTAGTCCATCTTTAACAGGCAAATCTCTTTGTGCAATTGCACTTTTAGTGTCTATAGTTTCTTTTTTACCATTTAACGTATAGCTAAGTTTTATAGATTTTCCTCCATTAGCTTCTACCATTTTTGCCATAGCCAACAAACTATATGCTGTTGTTTGAGTGCTCATCCAACGGTTGCCAGATAAATCTTTAGCAATAAGTTTAGCAAGTTCTCTTGCGCGTTTATCTTTAGTAATTGCCATAGTTTCTAAAGCCATTGCTCTATTTCTATTTACCGATCCATACGTGTAATAATTATAACGAGGAGGAGTAAACTCAATATTTGCCGATTTAGAAATAGCATCGCTAGCTTCTTTTTGACCAGCCAGTGCGTAAGCAGCTGCCAAACGCCATTTAGCTTCGTTAGAGATTTCACTAAACTCACGCAATCTATTCATTGCTGCTAAATCAGGACTACCAGCTAAGGCTAAGGTGTACAATCTGTAAGCTTGTGCCAAATCGCTATTATAAGTTTTATAACTTGGTCTCCATGCTCTTGCCACTTGTTTTTGGTATTTTAACCAATTGCTTTTAAAAGTAAGCGGTAACACATAGCCTTTTTTCTCTGCTTCTATCATAAAATGTCCTGCGTAACTTGTTGACCAATCATTAGCCGCTTGTTCTCCCATCCAATAACTCATACCTCCATTAGGACGTTGGAAATTACCTAAACGTTTGATTCCGTTTTTAATATTAGACTCAATCTCTTGTTTCTTTTTAAAGTTGAAATCAAAAATATCGGCTAAATACAACTGCGGAAACACTCCAGATGTGGTTTGCTCCAAACAACCATGAGGATATTGAACCAAATATTGTAATCTACGAGAGAAATCCATTGGTGGCATTGTAGAAAACTCTACAACAGCACTACTTGTTCCTGGTACTCCAAAAGTTGAAAAATCTAAATTTTTAGTTGCATTAGCTTCCAATGAAGCGGCTAACGATTTCGAAGATATTGGGTTTGGATTTACGACATCTAACTCTACTTTATAAGTCGATTTTTCGCCATTTCCACTCGCAATCACTTCAACGGTATTAATACCATTTGCTTTACTAACGTCTAACTCAAAATAAGCCATTTGCTCGTCTGGTTTTGCAAAACTTAATGTTTTAGATTGGTCACCAACAACGGTAATTCCATTGCTTAGTTTTAAGCTAATGTTTACGTTTTTCACTTTAGGTTCCATTGCAAAAACAGTAACAGGAAGCGTCACTTTTTCGCCAGGACTTAGTTTTCTTGGTAGTGTTGCCAATACCATTAATGGTTTTTTAACCTGTACAGTTTTGTCTGTACTTCCGTAGGCTTCCGTTTTTTCATTACTAGCCACAACCATTGTTCTTACTGAACCAACGTAATTTGGCATTTTAATTTCGTGTGCTTTATTGTCTCCAGGATTTAAAGTAAATGGACCTAAAAACCGAACTACAGGTTTAAATCTGTTGGCTTTTTTATTTTTACCATCTGCAGCACTTCCATCTCCACCAATGGCAAAAACTTGGTCTATACTACCAGAATATGCTCCAATAACATGGTCAAAAACATCCCAAGTTTTTACACCTAAAGCTTCGCGTTGGTAAAAGGCGTCCCAAGCATTTGGTGTTTTAAAACGTGTTAAGTCCAATAAGCCTTCTTCGACCATCGCAATGGTGTAGGTCATTTTCTTGTTGTTTTTTTCTGAAACAATTACAGAAAAGGTTTCTTCTGGTTTTAAAACTGAAGGCATTTTAATTTCAGGTTCTAATTTTGAGTTTGGATCTTCAACCATTATAGGAATAACGCCATATAATCGCAGTGGTAAATCGTTTGCAGTTGAAGCATGAGGTTGTAATAATGAAATATTAACAAACACATTTGGAGCCATATCTGCAGTAATTGGAATTTCTACTTTTGTTTCGCCTTGTTGTGTTTTTACCCATTTGTGTTGTAGTACTTCTGTACCATTTTCTATGCTTATCAACGCGCGACCTTCGGTCCCAGAAGGGAAAGATATTTTAGCTGTTTCGCCAACATTATAGTTGTCTTTATCTGCTGCGAACACCAACATTTTAGCAGCTTCTTTATCGCCTTTAGGTTGCATTTTCCACCAGTTTTTGTAAAAATAAGCTGTGCGACCAGAGGCATGACCACTTTTTGGGTCAAAGACTCTAATTAAATATCGACCATTTTCTTCTTCAGGAATGTTAAGAGTAAAACTTGCTTCGCCTTTGGCATTGGTGTTTATTTTACTGTTTTTATAAGGCTTATGAAACGTTCCAGAGGTGTATTTAGAAAGGTTGTCGTAAGACGAGTTCCACCACCAACGCCATTCTACTTTATATACTTTAAGTTCTAAGCCTTCTCGTTTTATTGGCTTTCCTTGTGCATCGACAATTACGATATCGAATTTCTGATCTTCGTCTGTAAAAAACGATCCATAGGCTTTTCCTTTAGGCGATTTTAAACCTACAAAAGACTCGTAAGGCGCATATTGTTTGCTAAACGCATCCATTGAAAAATCACCACCATTTTCGAATGCACGTACTAAAAATTGTACGTTTAACATGCCTGGCGCATTTGTACCAACGTTTAATTTATTGGTTAATTTAGCAACGCCTTCTTCATTTACATTGCCTTCAAAAACAGTTAATTCGTCGCCAGAAAATGATCGTGATGGATCTCTAAACACATAATCTTTGTAATTTTTAAAGCTAGAATAGGAGTTACTAAATTTCGCTTTAATTTCAGTTTTTACATTTTTTGCAGGTGCTCCATGTAACCAATTTACGTTAATTGTCCCATTTAAAGCCTCTGCTCCAGAAAGGACGTCTTCATTAAAATCAACCTTAATTTTTAAACGGTTGGGTTTAACGGTTTCAATTTTTAATCCTTTATAAAACGTTGCTCCACCTACGCTTACTTTGGCACTCCAATTTCCTGTTTTACTCTCTTGAGATGTTGGAACAGTAAATGTATAAACGTTATTAACATGATTTGTAGTAACGTTTTTATAGGCTAATTTTCCATTAGGATCTGTAATTTCCATTTTAACAGGATGGCCTTTAGGTAACGGATTCCCCTTATCGTTTAACATAAAAGTTAAGAATAAAGAATCTCCAGGTCTCCACACTCCACGTTCGCCATAAATGTAACCTTTGAGACCACGTTGTAATCGGTTTCCAGACACATCAAACTTACTTAGTGATAGTGAATTACCATCTCTTAATTTAATGTAGGTTTTGTTAGTGCCTTTAGAAACTATTGCAAACGAAGCGTGTTTATTAGCTTTTAAAGTCACTAAGCCTTCTGTATCTGTTCGTGTGCTTAAAATTTCTTGTTGCTGATAATTATACAACACAATTTTTGCATTGGCTTCTACATTAGTATTTAAAATATTGGTAACTGCGAAATAGTAATTATTTCCTGCGCCTTTTTTAGCAATTACTCCAAGATTTGAAGCTAGTAAGTTTTGCGAAATAATTTTATCGTCGTTATAATAAGCCTCTTTACAAGGGTTATTTCGGTCTCTCCAATTGTAGTAATTATTACGATAGCTATAAGTTAAATTATCCCAATATTCTTCTTCACGAAGGTTTTCATCTTCGGTTGTACTTTCGTTATAATCGTCGTAGTAATAATCGTCTTCGTAATACTCATCTTCATAATACTCATCATTATTCTCCGAGTTTGTAACGTTTTGATTGACCTCACAATTATAAAGCGAATAGTCTTTTTTATAGCTTAATTCTACGCGATAGATAGCGCCTTGATCGGCTTTAAATAACTTGGATAAATCGATTGCATAAGACTTCCATTTTCCTGTGTTTTCAATCTCACTATCCATTAAATTAATGGTCTTTTTTGCAATACGACGACCAACTTGGCGAATTTGGTTTCTATTACCACCTTGCAACTCATTGTCTTGTAAGAACTGAAGGATATTATCTTCGAAAATTTTAATAACACGAACATCTACAGCTTTAAGATTTACAGCTTCAAAATTAAATTTTAATTCTTGCGAATTTGGAAGAATCACACCACTACTCACTAAACGAACTTGTGGTTTAACATCTTCGAAAGCAATAGTTTCGGAAAATGCTTTTTTTAGTTTATAACCTTCTGTGTTTTGAATCCCTTGAAACACATCAACTAGCATATTACCTGTAATTTTAGATTCAGGATAGGCTTTTAGCACATTGCCATCGACTACAAATTTTGGATTTTTAGCACTTTGTACAGTAACTAAACCATCGAAATTTTGTTGTTTTTTTAGTGGATCTGAAAAATTTATAGATAAATATTGTTCTGGTGTTTGAATTACATCTACACTAACAATTGTAAAATTGTTTTTACCAGGAATAGCAATGGTATTTTCTCCAGAATTATCTGCTTTTATTGCTTTTCCGTTCCATTTTACTAAGATTTCGCTGTCTTCAATTTTACGATTAATACTATCTATTTTAAATTCGAAAAAGCGTCTAGGTGTTTTTATTTCTTCCCATTCAATGGCTAATTTTTTTCCATTTTGAGACGCTTCTATTAATTGTTTTGCGTGTTCTAAGCTTATGTTATCTGCAGATTTTATTTCACCTAACAAAAACTGCCATTCCTTAGTGTAGGATTGTAAATTTTTAGTAGTTACATTAAAATTAGGAGTTATGGTTTTAAACTGAAAGGTATAGTCTTCGAATCCTGCTGGTATATCTTTATAGAAATCACCTAATTTTACTGTTACTGCATATTCTGTGTCTGGTTGTAAGGGTTCGTCTGGAATAAATGTAAAGGCATGTTTGTTACTTGCAACAACACGACCAGAAACGTGAGGTTTAATTTTTATAATATCTTGAGACAACTCTTTATCGATTTCCCAACCTTCGACATTGTGCGCTAAATTAACACGAATAGGATCGTTAACAGAAATAACACTACTTGTTGTGTAGCTAATATAATCCCTAAACTGAAAGAGGTTATCGGTTTCGGTAACTTTCTTTTTACAAGAAAAAACGAGAGTAAATACGAGTGTTAAAAGGAGTAGAGACTTAGCTTTCATAAATATAGATTTTATTGGTTATCTCGGTAAAATTAAGAGATAGCTTTATAGTTTAATGTCTGTTTTAGTATTCGTTGAAGGTTGTCTAGTATTCGTTAATTTATTGGCCATAAATACCAATATAGAGATCGCCATTTGCATTCATAGTGGCTCTATACATTCCTGCAGTATTAAAATCCATCACCATATTCCCATATTTATCGACAGCAATAATACCACCATTTCCACCAAGGTTAGGTACTTTTTTCTGTATCACTTCATTTGCTGCAGCCTGTAGTGTTAATCCTTTATATTCCATTAAAGCAGAAATATCGTGAGCAACGGTTGCACGAATAAAAAATTCTCCCCAACCTGTACCTGAAACTGCGCAAGTAGCATTGTTTGCATAATTTCCTGCACCAATTATTGGCACATCTCCAACACGACCATAGCGTTTATTGGTCATTCCACCAGTTGAGGTTCCAGCAGCTAAGTTTCCGTTTTTGTCTAATGCAACACAGCCAACAGTTCCAAATTTACTGTCTTTTATATCTGCATTGTAAACTGCGGATTTACTATTAGTGTTTTTTTTCTGTTCGCTTTTAATAACGCGTTTTAAGGTGTTCATTCTGTTTTCTGTATAAAAATAATCTGGAGAAACAATCTCTAAGTTTTGCTCTTTGGCAAAAGTTTCAGCACCTTCTCCTGCCATCATAACATGTGGAGAGTTTTCCATAATTGCTCGAGCTAAGTTAATTGGGTTTTTAACTGTTTTAGTACCTGCAGAAGCTCCTGCATTTAAAGTCTTTCCATCCATAATGGAAGCGTCTAACTCATTGGTTTCTGCATTTGTAAATACCGAACCTTTTCCTGCGTTAAATAATGGAGAATCTTCTAAAATGTTAATCGTTTTTTCAACTGCATCAAGACTGCTTCCTCCATTTTCTAAAATAGTGTGGCCAATTCGTATTGCTTCTTCTAATTTCGCTTTGTATTCGGCTTCTCTTTCCGCAGTCATATTTTTCTTCAAAATAGTACCTGCTCCACCATGAATAACAATAGCAAATTCATTGACTTGTTTAGAAGTATTTTTTGGGTTAGGATTTTCTCTTGTAATATTATCAGGATGTTTATCTGGATTTGGAACAAGTTCTCCACAATTATAAAATAGAAAAGCTATAACGAATATTGAAAACGGAAACTTCATAAGTTGGATTTTTATATTGGAATAAAATTACATAAATAAAATTTTTGAAGGATTATGAATATGAAATAGTTTAAAAATTATCGAAATTATATCGCTTAGCGTCGTATTTACTGCATAAATTTTGATTTTAATTCAATTTTTACTCTATTTAGGGAAATAAAACTTTTGTAATGAAATTCTCAAAACTACTTTTTGTACTTAGTACTGTTTTACTTACTAATTCTGTATGGTCTCAAGCCAATACAGCTACAGATCCTAATATTATTTTTTTTATTGTTGATGATTTAGGCTATTACGATTTAGAAATTTATAACGATTTACTAGGAGCGAACGCAAGGTTTATACGAAACTCCAAATATAAATGCTATGGCTAGTGATGGTGTAATGTTTACACATGCTTATGAAGCTGCTCCAAGATGTGCAGCCTCTAGAACGTCTATAATGACAGGTAAGTTTGAATCTAGACCATCTGTTTCAGGAGGTATTTATTTAGGAAATGAACCTGCAGCAGATAACCCAAATGGGTATGCTGAAACTACTTGGGCACAAGCTTTAAAGGATAAAGGTTACGAAACTTTTTTTATTGGTAAGTGGCATTTAGGTCACGATCCGCAACATTATCCAGATAGTTTTGGGTTTAATACTAATTTAGGAGGTAGTGATATTGGTGCTCCAGATACTTACTATCATCCTTATGCAAACGAAATGCCTGCTATTAGTGCAGGTGGATCTAACGGAGATTATTTAACAGATAGAATTACCGAATTAACCAATAATTTTATAAGTACACATGCAACTCCAACACAGACTATGCCTTTTTTAGCAATGGTATCTCATTATGGAGTACATACACCATTAGAAACTGAGTCTGCTGCAGATGTGGCATATTTTCAATCTAAAATTGACAATGATATTACTTACACTGGACCAGAATTTGAAAACGATTTAACTGCCAAAACCAGATTGCATCAAAATAACGCAACGTATGCCTCTATGATTAAAAGTATAGATGAAAGTTTAGGTGCCATTCGCACGCAACTAACAGCTAGCGGTATTGCAGATAATACTATTATTATTTTAACGTCTGATAATGGAGGATTATCCACTACAGAAATTGGAGGCAATAGAGAATTGCCAACTTCAAATAGACCATTTAGAGGAGGAAAAACATGGTTATTTGAAGGAGGAGTTAGGTTGCCTTTAATAGTTTACGGACCAGACTACAGAAATAATCCTGCCGCAAATACACCACTAATTGTAGATACACCAGTAATTGGCACAGATTTTTTTCCAACTATTTTAGAAATGGGAAATGCACCATTAATGCCAACACAACATTTAGATGGAGAAAGTTTTGAAGAATTACTTTTAACTACAGCAAATGGAGGAGATGCTAACTACACAAGATCAACTCCTTTAATTTGGGATTTTAATTTTGCTAGTTCAGGAACAGCCAATGTAAGTATGGCTGGTGTTAGAAAAGGAGATTTTAAATTATTAGAATTTAAATACAATAATGTGTTTGAATTGTATAACGTGGTTACAGATCCTGGTGAGACAACAGATTTAGCGGCTTCAAATCCTGCTAAAGTATTAGAATTAAGAAACGAATTATTTTCTTACAGAAGTAATGCAGGCATAAACCATAGAGTTACTAACTCTGGACAAATCCAAGAGAATACTAATTTATATACAAATATGAATACTGTTACTGGCTCTAATATCCAACCTAGTTTTGGGTGTGCAGAACCAAATGGGACAACAAATAAATTTATTTATAATGCAGATCACGAATGTTGGTATGATTTGGATTGGTTTTTAGATGTTTCTCCTAATTATGCTGCAACTATTGAAGATTCCGAAACAGAAGCAAGAAATGGAGATACTGGAATAAAAGTTACTATTAATACTATAGAAGGCAATGGAGGTTTTGGTAAAGTGAAGGTAAATAATACCGCATATTACGATGATTTTGATGGTGGAGATATAACAGTAACAACACATGCAAAAAAATCTGCTTCAACAACCTCTCAATTTCGTTTTAGAATACAAGTTAAAGTACTTTATGAAAATGGAGGAAACTCAACCTTTAACTCAGGAAACTTCACTACAACAACAGCATACCAACCTTATAGTTTTACAATTACAGATAATGATATTACAGGAGAAACAAAATCTGTTGAAGTAAGATTATTAGTGGGTAAAGACCTTGGGACTGTATTTTTTGACGATTGGACTAGTGACGCTACAAGTCCTACTTTAAGCACTCCAATGCTTAATCAATCCTTAATTTCAGTATATCCAAATCCAACTTCAGATGTTATTACAATTGAAGGCCCTTTAGTGGTCACTAAAGCCTATATATTTGATGTTACTGGTAAACTCGTAATAACTGAAATTGGAGATGTAGAGAAAATAGATATTCGAGAACTTCCAAATGGTATTTATTTTATGAAAGCTTTTGTAGAAGGCAAACAATATTTTACTAAAAAGATAATAAAACAATAATATAATTAATAGCAATTATTTTAAAGTCAACATCACCTCTTTTTGGTGATGTTGACTTTTGATATTAATTACAGTATAACTTAACAAGTTAGGTTACTTAAAACGTAGATTTATTAGTATATTCGCATCAAAATTTAATAATTCTTAAAATATAAAGATATACTATGGCAGTTTCAACTGATTTCGGGATAAAAGAAGCCTTAAAAAAATTAGGAATAAAAGAAGTAAACGATGGTACTTCTACAGGATCTAACAATTTTGGGAGTGGAGAAACAATCTCTTCATACTCACCTACAGATGGATCTTTAATTGGAAAAGTTACAACAACTACAAAAGCAGATTATGAGAAGGTTATGGAAGCAGCAACTTCTGCATTTATAAGTTTTAGAGCAATGCCTGCGCCACAAAGAGGAGAAATTGTACGCCAATTTGGTAATAAATTAAGAGAATTAAAAGAGCCTTTAGGAAAATTAGTGTCTTACGAAATGGGAAAATCTTTGCAAGAAGGTTATGGAGAAGTTCAAGAAATGATTGACATCTGTGATTTTGCAGTTGGTTTATCACGTTCTTTAAATGGGCAAACAATTCCTTCTGAACGACCAGGACACGTAATGAGAGAACAATGGCATCCACTAGGAGTAGTTGGTATTATTTCTGCATTTAACTTTCCAGTGGCTGTTTGGGCTTGGAATACCGCTTTAGCTTGGGTTTGTGGAGATACTTGTGTTTGGAAAGCTTCTGAAAAAGCACCACTTTGTTCGGTTGCTTGCCAGAATATAATTGCTGAGGTTTTAAAAGAAAATAATTTGCCAGAAGGCATTTCTTGTATCATTAATGGAGACTACAAAGTAGGAGAAATGATGACAACAGACCATAGAATACCATTAATATCTGCAACAGGTTCTACAAGAATGGGACGTATAGTTGGTAAAACAGTTGCAGAGCGTTTTGGAAAATCGTTATTAGAATTAGGTGGAAATAACGCGATTATTATTACACCAACTGCAGATTTAAAAGTTGTAGTTCCTGGTGCAGTATTTGGTGCTGTTGGAACTTGTGGACAACGTTGCACATCTACTAGAAGACTTATTATACACGAATCGGTTTACGATAAAGTAAGAGATGCCATTGTTAGTGCTTACAAGCAATTAACTATTGGAAATCCTTTAGACGAGAAAAACCATATAGGACCATTGATAGACAAAGAGTCTGTAAATACGTATTTAGAGGCTATTAAAAAAGCAAAAGCGGAAGGCGGAAACGTTCTAGTAGAAGGTGGTGTTTTAGAAGGTGAAGGCTACGAGTCTGGATGCTACGTTAAGCCAGCTATAATTGAAGCGAAAAATAGTTTTGATATAGTACAAACAGAAACATTTGCTCCAATTTTATACTTAATGAAATACTCTGGAGACGTTGAAAACGCTATTGATTATCAAAACGGAGTTGCTCAAGGCTTATCGTCTGCAATTATGACTAACGAAATGAAAGAAGCAGAAAAATTCCTATCGTTTGCAGGATCTGATTGCGGAATTGCCAATGTAAATATTGGAACTTCTGGAGCCGAAATTGGTGGCGCATTTGGAGGTGAAAAAGAAACAGGTGGTGGACGTGAGTCTGGCTCTGATGCTTGGAAAATTTATATGAGACGTCAAACAAACACAGTAAACTACTCAGACGAATTACCTTTAGCTCAAGGTATTAAGTTCGATTTATAGAAAAGAATAATTATATTTCTAAAAAGCCACATCGAGAGATGTGGCTTTTTTTGTTTTCAAACTTTTAACGTGTTTTTAAACACTTTAATCGATTATAAATAAAATTATTACTAAATTAATTATATAAGTGTTAAAATTCTGTCAAAAATTTAATAACTTGAAGGTCACTAACTTAAAACAGTTTTATAATGAGCAAAAAAACCGCTTATCTTTTAGGTATTTTGCTAACAATTATCTTAGGCACTATTTTGTATTATTATTTATGTTGTAATTGTAAAAACGACGTAAAAAGCAATACCAAAGTTACAGAAGAAGTTGTTGCAACACCTGAAGTAAAATCAGCAACCACAACAAAATTTTCTGTCATAGATCCAGACAGTAATTTAGCATTTAATGCTAACGAACACTTTAATTTTAAAGCCTCTAATTTTAATATTTTAAAACCAATATCTTCAGGTTTAGAAGGCGAAATAGTACGATTGTCCAATTATTTTAAAGATAATCCTAATAAAATAATAGATATCACAGGATATTATACGAGTAACGAAGAGAATACTACAGCCTATCCAAATTTAGGTTTAGCAAGAGCAAATGCGGTAAAAAATTATTTTGTTTCTAAAGGAATGTCCTCTAAAGCAATGAATACATTTGGTGAACTTAATGATAATTTAGTACCTGACGCAGACACCATTTTTTATGGGCCTTTAAATTATAAAATTTCAGCACTAAAAGAAGGAGACACAAGTAATGAAGATGCTCTAAAAGCTTTGCGAGACGATATTAAAGCCAATCCAATAATATTGTATTTCGACACAGCGGCAACAAGTTTAAAATTAACACCAGAACAGCGTGTTAAAGTGGCTAATCTTTCGAGGTATGTAGATAAAGCAGAAAACGCAAAAATTAAAGTTATTGGCCACACAGACAATACGGGAAATAGAGCTTCTAACATAAAATTAGGACAAGGTAGAGCAGATTTTGTTAAAAGCTATTTAGTTAATAATGCTATACCAGAATCTAAAATACAATCAACATCTAAAGGGCCAGACCAACCAATAGATAGCAATAATACAGAGCAAGGTCGCGCAAATAATAGACGAGTAGAAATAACCATTAACTAAACAAAAATAAATTATGAATTGGTGTATATTAATCCCATTATTAGTAGGACTTATAAGTGCAATTTTAGGCTACTTATTAGGTAAACTCCTTGGAGGAGAAAATAGTAACGACAATAATTCTAGTATAGATGTTTATAAAACAAGAATCTCTAAGCTAGAGTCAGATTTAGACGCTTGTAAAGCAAGTAAAACTAAAAATAGCGGAAACAGTGGTAATGCTGGAGCTTCTGGTATAGCGTCTTCTTTTGCAGCTCCTGTTGCAGCAAGTGCTTCAGCTTCATTACTTGCATTTAATGCAGAGGCAGCCAAAGCTGTTTTTGGTAAAAAAATTAAAAAAGACGATTTAACCATTGTAGAAGGTATTGGTCCAAAAATCCAAGAATTATTTCATAATCACGATGTAAAAACCTGGAAAGCACTGTCTGAATGTTCTCAAGACAAATGCCAAAAGGTTTTAGACTCTGGAGGCGAAAGATTTAAAATCCATAAACCAGGCACTTGGCCAGAACAAGCTAAAATGGCTTACGAAGGCGAATGGCAAAAATTAAAAGATTGGCAAGATGCTTTAGATGGTGGAAAGTAAATTACAATCTTATTCTATAAAAAACCGTTTCCTTTAAAAGAAACGGTTTTTTAACTTTATATTATAAGCTTAAATTCACTTTTGGAAAGATTTTTGTAATTTAGAATTAAACAGACAAATCAAAAAATGACGACAAAACATATTCAGCATTTATACTGGAGAGCAGGTTTTGGGTTAAACCCAAAGGAGGTTAAACAACACTCATTAAAAAGTAAAGATCAAATAATTGATGAATTATTTTTGAATTCTAAAAACATAGAACCTTTAACCATAGACTTATCTCCATTTAATATTTACACTTACAACTATCTTAAAGATAATAAGGATCGAAGAATTGCTTACAATAAATTAAATAGAGAAACCACTAATAAGTATAGTTTAAAATGGTTTGAAAGATTAAATACAACAAATTCTGATTTGAGAGAGCGTATGACTTTATTTTGGGCTAATCATTTTGTGGTTAGAGACAAAGTAACAGCATATATAAGCAATTACAATAATACTTTAAGAAAATATGCGCTTGGCGATTTTAGGGTTTTAACAAAAGAAGTTACTAAACAAGCTTCAATGATTAAATATTTAAATTTAAATCAAAACAAAAAACAAAGTCCAAATGAAAATTTTAGTAGAGAACTTTTAGAGCTTTTCACTTTAGGAGAAGGTAACTATACCGAAAAAGATATTAAAGAATGTGCGAGATCATTTACGGGATATAAACATAACCATAATGGTGGTTTTGTGTTTAACAAAGGCGCACACGATTTTGGCGAGAAAACTTTTTTAGGAGAAAAAGGAGATTTTGATGGAGATAAAATTATAGATATTATTTTAAGTCAAAAGCAATGTGCCAATCATATTTGCAGAAAAATTTATGAGTATTTTGTAAATAAAAATGTTAATTCTAAGCATTTAGAAGAAATGACGAATGTTTTTTTTAAAGATTATAATATTGAAAACTTAATGCGACATGTATTCTCTTCAACTTGGTTTTACGAGAGCAACAATATTGGTACTAAAATAAAATCACCTATAGATTTGTTAATAGGAATAAATAAGATAGTTCCTATCCGATTTAGAAATGATAAGGAATTATTTAGAGTGCAAACATTATTAGATCAAATTTTATTAGATCCTCCTAATGTTGCTGGTTGGGAAGGTGGAAAAAGCTGGATAACTACAAATAGTTTAATGATAAGAATTAAATTACCTTCTATGATTTTGGAGAAAGAAACCTATACCTTTCAAACAAGAGGTAGTTTAAAAGCTAAAAATGTTAGAATAGTATCTGTAAAAAACAAATTTCAAGAAAAATTGGATGTTAGTATTAACTGGCGAGCCTACAGAAAAAATGTAAAAAAAGTGACTTTAAATGAGCTTAAAGACACTCTTATATTATGCGAAATTAATCCAGGTATAGAACGCTATATTTCAACTTTTGGGAGACGACCAAAGAAAAAAAATCTAGTTAAATTAATGTCTTTACCAGAATATCAAATGTGTTAATATGAAAAGAAGAGAATTTGTAAAAAATACAGTTTTAGCAAGTAGCTTAGCATTTGTGCCTAGCTTTTTACGAGCATTTGAAGACGTTGAAATTTCTAATTTAGGGTATAAGCGATTAGTTATTATACATCTTAATGGAGGCAATGATGGGTTAAACACTATTGTTCCATACAATAATGATATATATTACAACTTACGTCCAAAAATAGCTTTAAAAAAAAATAAGTTAATAAAAATTAATGATGAAGTAGGTTTTCATAAAAGCTTATTGCCTCTAAAAGGATTATATGATAGTGGAGAATTAGCAATTATTAATAATGTAGGTTATCCAAATCCAAGTCGTTCTCATTTTAGATCTAGGGATATTTGGCATACTGCTAGTTTAGATAAACATGTTAATTCTGGTTGGATAGGAAGGTATATTGATAACTATGGAAGTAAAGCTCATTCTGCAATTCAAATCGATGATAATTTAACCTTAGCTTTAAGAGGAGAAATAAAAAATGGGATTGCAACCAAAAATGCAGAACAGCTATATCGTTCACTTCAAGAGTCAGATTTTAAAACTATTTTGTCTTATCAAACCAGTCAACATTTAAATGAACATAATTTAGGGTATTTGTACCAAACGATGATTGATGCCAATTCTTCGGCAAAATATATTTATGAAACATCGAATACCATAAAAGCTTCAGATAATTATCCTAAAAACACCTTAGCAAATCAATTAAGAACTGCTGCTCAGTTTATAAACTCTAGATTAGAGACTAAAGTAATATATACCACTTTATCAGGCTTCGACACACACGCTTCTCAATTAAACACACAAGAACGCTTACTAGCAAACTATGCCGACAGTATAAAAGCATTTGTGCAAGATTTAAAACGTAACAATACGTTTAATGATACTTTAATATTAACATTTTCTGAATTTGGAAGACGTGTTAAACAAAATCATAGTAATGGTACTGATCACGGCACAGCAAACCAAGTGTTTATTGTAGGAAATAAATTAAAAAAACAAGGGTTTTATAATAACTTACCATCACTTAATAATTTAGATAACAATGGAGATTTAAAATATGAAATAGATTTTAGAACGATTTATGCTACAGTATTAAAGAAATGGCTAAATGTAAATGATGAAAAGATTTTAGATAAAAATTTCAAAACTTTAGATTTTATTTAAAGCTTTACATTTTAGGATGTATCTAACAATAAAAAAACCGCTTTTTTTACAAAAAGCGGTTTTTTAATGTATCCTTGTTTCAGTGCCAAAATATATTGGAAGAAACAAGGCAATGGATTGATTAATAGCATTACGAATATCACAAATAAAAAGCAATCTTAATAGTCTAATTGTATGGTTGGTACTAAATAATGTATAATTAGTAATTAAAACATTAACTGTATTTAACTTTTCGTAAAATACGCATAGCGTCTTTGTATAATTTATAAATTTCACTACTCAATGATTTTAAATACGGTTTAGCGTTTTCTAACTTACTTAGTGCATGCTCAAACCCATTGAGGTAACAAATTAAATAGGTTACAGGTAGATTTCTTAAATCTAAAAGTTCAGTATCAGAGAGTGCAATATTTTTTTTTAGTTTTTCTAAAAGCACGTTATTATTATTAAAAATATGATGCAATATTTTCTTGTCAAATTGAGGAGGCTCAAATAGCAAATTGGTTTCTATAATATACGTTGCATTGTCATTAAAATAAATAATAGTTTCCTCTAAAGGATAATATTTAAAACTGTTTTGTAATCCTAAATTAACATATTCAATAATCTTAAATTCTTCAGTAGTATATGAAATGGATACTTCATCTAAATTAGAATAAAATAAGCGTACCTGCTCATTAATAAGTTCTATATCCACACGCGAAAAAAACACCTCGTTTTTAACCACTTTTTTTTGTCCAGACCAACATACCACAAAATATTCCTTAAATACTTTGTATTGTGGGTTATAGTCTTTGCGATTATTCATGAAATCGAAAACACCATCGAGCGTGTGCTCAATATTATTGTGGGAATGACTCTCAATGGCTTCAACAATTTTAGAATTCACATCTTTAATTTCACTTTTAAAATTTTTAGGCATACTTATACTACCATCTCTAAAAAACACTGCACCTCCATAATATTTCCAAATATTTTTTCTTAGAGAGGTTAAACCGTCTATGGCACGTATAGTCACTAAACCAACCACTTTGTCGTCTTGCAAATGCGGAAACGGAATGTTCTCGTATTGCACAATTGGTGGATTGGTGAGATACGCATTTATAAGGTTTTGAATTTTAGAATCGTCAAAAAAATCGACACCAATAATTTTGTTGTCCTCATCTTCTACACCAATTACTATATAGGAATTATTTTTAGGATTGCTATTGGATAGTGCACAAACGTGCTTTAAAAATTTAGCCTTTCCTTCTTTATGGCTAATATCAATCTTTCGTTTTTTGTCATAAAAACTGTTCTCATCGTTGTGAGCTAATAAGTTTTTAATTAAAAGACGTTTATTAATCATAGTTGTATTCCTGCGAAGGCATAATTCATTTTAGGTGTAGTTTAAATTTCCTTTTTAACAATAGTACTACTCGCTTGTGCAGTACAGAACATTAAAACATCTGCAATATTTACATGTTTTGGTCTTGAGATGGCAAAGTAAATAACCTCTGCAACATCCTCTGGCTGTAATGCTTTATAGCCTTTATACGCTTTATCTGCAATAGGATCGCCTTTAAATCGAACTTGAGAAAATTCGGTCTCTACTAAACCAGGATTTACAGCACTCACTTTAATACCAAAAGGGTTGAGGTCGATACGCATACCTTCTGTTAAAGCTAAAACAGCATGTTTACTCGCGCAATATATATTTCCTTTTGGGTACACTTCTTTCCCAGCCGAAGACCCTATATTAATGATGTGTCCAGATTGTTTTTCCGTCATTTGCGGAATTATAGCTTTACTTACATACAATAATCCCTTAACATTTATGTCTAATATTGCATCCCAATCGTCCATGTTCCCTGTTTGTATTGGATCTAAACCATGTGCATTACCAGCATTATTTATTAAAATATCAATATTTTTAAAATTTTTAGGCAAGGACGCTATTGCTTTAAATACATTCTCTTTTTGTCTAACATCAAAATTTAAAGTCTCAACTTGAGTGTGTTTACTCAATTCTTTTTTAATAGTATTTAAACGTTCTTGTCGCCTACCACAGAGAATGAGTTTAATACCATGTTTTGCAAACTCATTAGCAGTTGCTCTTCCAATACCACTTGTTGCTCCTGTAATTAAAGCTGTTTTATTTGTCATCTAATATATCTTTTAAGTGAGAAAATAAATTTTTAAAGTACTGCTATTTGCTTTTGCATATTTTATTTTCACTTTTCACTTTTCACTTTTCACTTTTCACTTTTCACTATTCACTATTAAGGTACTTTATGACCTTGGCAAGCCACTAATATTTTAAACCAATCTTCTAAATCTAAAGTTATATCTAAAGCTTTAACTGCGTTTGCTATTCTTGTTGCATTTGTGGTACCAATTACTGGTTTAATTTTAGCAGGATGTTTTAACAGCCACGCTAATAAGAGTTGATCTTCTGTAGCATTGTACTTATCCATTAAGCCACCAAGTTGTTTATGGATGCGTCTGGTTTGCTCATTATCTAACTTAAACACGCTACCTAAAGGCGACCATGCCATTGGTTGTATAACATTAGTCATCATAGCATCCAACGTGCCATCATGCATTGCTTGGTGTTGTGTTAAAGAAAACTCTATTTGATTTACTGAAACAGGAATAAATTTAGAGATTAACTCCAACTGCGACGCTGTAAAATTAGAAACTCCAAACGCTTTTATTTTACCTTGTGTTTGAAGTTTAGTAACAGCATCTGCAATTTCATGAGGTTGCATTAAAGGGCTTGGTCTATGTAGCAATAACAAATCTAAATAGTCTGTTTTAAGATGTTTCAGAGATTCTTCAACAGACCAAATAATATACTCTTTACTATAATTATAGTGTTTAATACTATTGTTTCGGTTTTCACATACGTATTGAATTCCGCATTTGCTTATAAGTTCTATCTGCTCACGTTTCAGGCTGCTTTCCGCGAAAGCGTTACCAAACTCAGCCTCTGTAGTGTAAGCGCCATAAATATCTGCATGATCAAACGTGGTTACTCCTTCGTTTATGCAATGGTTTATGAGTGTAATCATTTCATTTTTAGAGAGTTGCTTTCCCCAACTTCCCCAAGTCATAACTCCAGATATTATTTTAGAATAAGTGCTATTGTGCATTTTTATATTTTTAAAACTTAAAAATACTAAAGTAATACTAGCTTAACTGGTTTGTTTACTTCAACTTTTAACCAATTATTAACAGGATTACATTAAAAAAATTAACAATTTGCACATCCTAATTAGAATAACATAAAAAGTTATTTAAAATTTAAGATATAATGGAAGATACTGGTACAATTGATATTAAGTCGATTAACGAGAAAATTGAAAAAGAAAGTGCTTTTGTAGATTTACTAACCTTTGAAATGAATAAGGTAATTGTTGGTCAAAAACACATGGTAGAGCGCTTACTTATTGGGTTATTGGGTCAAGGTCATATTTTATTAGAAGGAGTTCCTGGATTAGCAAAAACATTAGCTATTAACACGCTATCTCAAGCAGTATCTGGTAGTTTTAGCAGAATCCAATTTACGCCAGACTTATTACCTGCAGATGTTACAGGAACGTTGATTTATAATATGAAGGAAAACGACTTTAAAATTAAAAAAGGTCCAATTTTCGCAAATTTTGTATTGGCAGATGAGATTAACAGAGCACCAGCAAAAGTGCAGTCGGCTTTATTAGAAGCCATGCAGGAAAAGCAAGTCACTATTGGAGACGAAACCTTTAGGCTAGACAACCCCTTTTTAGTAATGGCAACGCAAAACCCTGTAGAACAGGAAGGAACTTACCCATTACCAGAAGCTCAAGTCGATCGTTTTATGTTAAAAACAGTTATTGATTATCCAAAAATTGCCGAAGAGCAATTAATAATGAGAGCAAATCTTAAAGGCGCTTGGGATACAGTAAATCCTGTTGTTTCTGTTGAGCAAATAAAAAGAGCACAAGACGCAGTTAGAGAAGTGTATATGGACGAGAAAATCGAAAAATATATACTCGATATTATTTTCGCAACACGTTATCCAGAAAAATATAAACTAGCAGATTTACAACCACTAATCTCTTTTGGAGCGTCACCTCGTGGAAGTATTAATTTAGCAACAGCTGCAAAATGCTATGCGTTTATAAAGCGAAGAGGTTATGTAATACCAGAAGATGTACGAGCAATTGTACACGATGTTTTACGTCACAGAATTGGAATTACTTACGAAGCTGAGGCCGAAAACATCACATCAGAAGATATTATTAACAAGATTGTAAACGAAATTGAAGTACCATAGGATTTTAGAATGACGAATTACAATTTACGATTTTCTTGTGTATTAATATCGTAAATCAAAAATCTACAATCGTAAATCAAAAAATGGATACCAAAGAATTACTAAAAAAAGTACGAAAAATAGAGATTAAGACGCGTCGTTTGTCTGATCATATATTTGGAGGCGAATACCACTCGACCTTTAAAGGTCGTGGTATGACTTTTAGTGAGGTTAGGCAATACCAATATGGCGACGATGTTCGTAATATAGATTGGAACGTCACAGCACGTTACAACGAGCCATATATAAAAGTTTTTGAAGAAGAACGCGAACTCACAATGATGTTGATGGTGGATATTTCGGGCTCAGAATTATTTGGAACCGAAGAGCAATTTAAAAATGAAATTGTTACCGAAATTGCAGCAACTTTAGCTTTTTCGGCAACGCAGAATAACGATAAAATAGGATTAATTTTATTTTCTGATGAAGTAGAATTGTACATTCCTCCAAAAAAAGGACGTTCTCATGTTTTAAGAATTATTAGAGAATTAATAGAATTTAAACCCAAAAGTAAAAACACCAATATAGCTGAAGCTTTTAAGTTTCTATCCAACGTAATGAAAAAGAAAGCTATTGTTTTTGTGCTTTCAGATTTTATTGCAGACGATTATAAACAAACACTTAAAATAGCAGCAAGCAAGCACGATATTACAGGCATTAGAGTGTACGATAAGCACGAAGAACACATGCCAAACATTGGTATGGTACAAATGCAAGACGAAGAAACAGGAGAGTTAATGTTAGTAAATACAATGTCTAAAAAAGTGCGTCACAACTACAGTAAATTTTATAACGATAAGGTGGAGTATTTTAAAAACACCTTTACAAAATCTGGTGCAGGAACCATAGATTGTAGAGTAGATGAGAGTTATGTAAAAAAGCTTTTAGGCTATTTTAAAAGACGATAATAATAAAAAAACAGTGTCTGGTCGAGCGCAGTTGAGACCAATTTTTAATATGAAAAACAAAGAAATAAAAAACACAAATTTTATAATAAAGCAAACAAGGCATTTTGTATTGTTTGTGTTTTTAATTCTGTTTTCTAAGGTTTCATTTGCACAAGACATATCAACAACTGTAGATTCTACTTCAATAAAAATAGGATCCCAAATTACCTATCAAATTCAGGTAGAAACAGATACCACTAATCTTGTTATTTTTCCTGAAGGACAAACATTTTTGCCTTTAGAAATGATAGAGTCTTATAAAATAGACACGACTAAAAAAGATGCAAAATATAAGCTTATAAAAAAATATGGCTTAACTCAATTTGATTCAGGAAGCTATACCATTCCAAAACAAAAAATAATAATTGGAGGTAGAGTTTTGGCTTCAGACTCAATAAACGTAGAAGTTCAAAATATAGTAGTGGACACTACTAAGCAAGGTTTGTACGACATAAAACCAATAATAAAAGTTAACAAAAGTTATAGCAACCGTTTTTGGCTAATATTAGGAATGCTCACTGCACTAGCCGTTATGGCATTTGTATTGTATTGGTTTATTTGGCGTAAAAAACCACTAACAGAAGAACAACAAATAGCCCTTTTACCACCTTACGATCGTGCAAAATTAGCGCTTCAAAAATTAGACGAAAGCAACTACTTAGAAAATGAAGCCTTAAAAGATTACTACTCAGAATTAACCTTTATTATTAGAAAATATCTAGACGAAAAGGTTTACGATCGTGCCTTAGAAAGCACAACAGACGAGCTAATTACTAGGCTTAATCTTTTGTCCGAAGGCAACCTGATTGACATTAACAAAGACGACATAAATAAAATAGAAAGCATTCTAAAACGTGCCGATTTAGTAAAATTTGCCAAGTCTGCTCCAGATGTGG
This sequence comes from Lacinutrix salivirga, assembly GCF_053604675.1. NCBI lineage: Bacteria > Pseudomonadati > Bacteroidota > Flavobacteriia > Flavobacteriales > Flavobacteriaceae > Lacinutrix > Lacinutrix salivirga. Next base: position 33,823 of record NZ_JBSHNP010000084.1, on the reverse strand, counting down.
AATTAGCTAAATTAGACAGAAAAACTATAGATTTAGAAATAGACCAAGTAAAACAAGCTTTACCAGAACCAACAGAAGAAGAGAAACTGTTAGATAAAAACTATAAAGAAGAGCAAGAACGCAAAAAGAAAAGCAGAAAAGTAAAGTTAACCATTGCTGCAGTTGCACTATTGTTACTTACAACGTATTCAGGCTTTGGACTTAAATACGGTTTTAAACATGTAAACGACACACTTATTGGTCACCAAACAAAGCAGCTTTTAGAAAAAGATTGGTACACGAGTAGCTATGGTTATCCACCAATGATTATATCTACTCCAGAAATTTTAAAGCGAACAGAAATTAAGCTAGACAAAAAGTTCGAAGCACTTTCCAAAATGCATGGAGACAGTTTAAATGCCACTCGTTTTTTATACAATACAGAAAAAACAGGTTTATCCATTCAATTAGATCAAAAAGTAGCACCTTTAAGTTTAAAATTTAAAGATTTAAATCCTGAAGAGTTTTCGCTAAGTGCAATAGATAGTTTAGGCTTTAAAAACGTTATTGTACAAAAAGAAAAATTTGTAACTCCTAATGAAGCCGAAGGATTAAAAATTTATGGAACAGCGTCAGACCCAAACAATAATAGAAAAGTACAATACACAACACTGTTTTTTAGTACAGATTTTGAAAAAGGCTTAGTCTATAACTATGGAGGCACTGTAGTGCAAACGCTAACTATAATTTGGGACGATGATGACACTTATTCCAATGAGATTGTAAACAAAGTTTTAGATAGCGTAGAGTTAGTCGAAAAGTTACCAGGTGTAACCAAACCTAATAAAGGAAAATAAATAAAATAATGTTTCAAGGCATAGAATTTTTAAATAAAGAGTTTTTCTGGTTGTTATTATTACTTCCATTGGCTGTGCTTTGGTATGTGTTAAAAAATAAGCAACAGACAGCAGCATTAAAAATTTCGAGTTTAAAAGGATTTAAAACTACCAATTCTTGGTTGCCAAAATTAAAACATGGCTTATTTGTATTGCGCTTATTGGCTTTAGCAGCACTAATAACAGCATTAGCAAGACCACGAACATCAGACGTATCTACTAAAACAAAAACTACAAAAGGGATTGATATTGTTATGGCAATTGATGTTTCTGCAAGTATGTTAGCAAAAGATTTACGTCCTAATAGGCTAGAAGCTCTTAAAAAAGTAGCAGCCCAATTTATAAAAGGACGACCAAACGATCGTATTGGTTTAGTAGAATATGCAGGAGAAAGCTACACTAAAACACCAATAACAAGCGATAAATCTATTGTGCTTCGAGCTTTAGAAGATATAAAATACAATACTGTTATAGAAGGTGGAACTGCCATTGGAATGGGATTAGCAAATTCTGTAAATAGATTAAAAGACAGTAAAGCAAAAAGTAAAGTCATTATTTTACTTACAGATGGAGTAAATAATTCTGGGTCTATAAACCCAAGTATAGCTAGTGAATTGGCTGTAGAATTTGGTATAAAAACCTACACTATAGGTTTAGGTACAAACGGTATGGCATTATCTCCTGTTGCCAGAAAACCCAATGGCTCATTCCAATATGCAAGAGTACAGGTAGAAATAGACGAAACTCTTTTAAAAGAAATTGCTGAGGTTACAGGAGGAAAGTATTTTAGAGCAACCAACAATAAGAAGTTAGCCGAAATTTACGACGAGATTAACAAGCTAGAAAAAACAGAAATAGACGAAATAAAATACACAACTTACCAAGAAAAGTACAGGCCATTAGCCATTTTAGCAGGTTTGTTACTTTTGTTAGAATTTTTATTACGCAATACAATTTTTAGAAGTTTTATATAATTAAAAACAAAATTTAAGGTTGAGCACAGTCGAAACCTTTTAAAAAATTAAATTAAAAATGAATCTTTTTCAATTAGAAGAAAAAATATGGTTTTGGGCATTGCTAGTTATACCAGCGTTGTTGTTGTTCTTTCTAATTGTTCAATTATGGAAAAGAAACACTCAAAATAAATTTGCTAATCAACGTATTTTAAAACGTTTAAGTCCTAACCGTTCACTCTTTAAGTCACTGTTAAAAGTTGTGGTGTTATGCTTAGCTTTTGGGAGTTTGGCAATTGCGTTAGTTAATCCAAAAGTAGGTACAAAACTAGAAACGGTAAAGCGAGAAGGTGTAGATATTGTTTTTGCAATAGATGTTTCTAAAAGTATGCTTGCCGAAGACATTGCGCCAAACCGATTAGAAAAATCTAAGCAGTTAGTCACACAAATTATTAATAATTTAGGTAGCGATCGTGTTGGTATCATTGCTTATGCAGGCAAGGCCTTTCCGCAGTTACCAATTCCCACAGACTATGGAGCAGCAAAACTGTTCTTAAAAAACATGAATACAGATATGCTGTCTTCACAAGGAACAGCAATTAACGAAGCTATAGAATTAGCAAAAACGTATTATGATGACGATGAGCAAACCAATCGTGTACTCGTAATAATTTCCGATGGAGAAGACCATAGCGAAGTAGCCACTCGTGTTGCACAAGAAGCTAGCGAACAAGGCATAAGGATTTTTACTATTGGAGTTGGAGATACAAAAGGAGGTCCAATCCCAATAAAAAGAAATGGTTTGTTTTTAAACCATAAAAAAGATAAAAATGGAGAAACTGTAATTACGCGTTTAGACGAAACCACTTTAAAAGCTATAGCAGATGAAGCCAATGGAGCATATATAAACGGAAAAAACACTAACGACGTTGTAGAGACCATTTCAGAGATTTTAAATACAATGGATAAAAAAGAATTTGAGGCCAAACAATTTGCCGATTTTAAAGATCAATTTCAATGGTTTTTAGCCTTTGCTATCTTCTTCTTAATAATAGATATTTTCTTGTTAGACAGAAAAACAGCATGGCTTAAAAAATTAAATTTATTTAACGAAAACCTTTAAAACTTTAATAAACTCTTAACTAATTAAACACGAGTAGTTTAATATATTTATGAGTTCAAAAAACCCAAATGAAATACCTATTATTACTAATATTATCACTTACCATTAGCCATTCTTTTTCTCAAGAAGATAAAGAAAAGAAAGCGCTATTGGCTACAAAAAAAGCGAATAATTATATAGCAGAAGCAAATGATTTAGCCTCTTCAGACGATTTTGCTTTAGCAGAAGTAGAGTACAGAAAAGCCATTTCTAAGCAGCCAACAACAGTAGCAGGAGCTTACAATTTAGGGCATTCTTATTTTAAAAAAGGTAATTTTGAAGAAGCATTATACAGACACGAGCAAGCAGCAAAAAACGCCACAGATAAATTAGAAAAACACAAAGCATACCATAATATTGGAAATATATTAATGGAAAATAAAAAGTGTAAAGAAGCAGTAGAAGCTTATAAAAATGCACTCAGAAACAATCCGCAAGACGAAGAAACTCGCTATAACTTTGCCATAGCAAAAGAATGTGCAAAAAAGCAAGAAGAAGAGAATAAAAACAACAAGGACGAAGACGAAAATAGCGACGAAGAAGAGAAAAAGGAAGAAAATAAAGACGACCAAAAGAACGAGGACCAAAAAGAAGATCAGGATAACAAAGACGAGCAAGACGAAAACGATAAAAACGAAGGTGAAGACGAAAAAGATGAAGAAGGCAAGCCTAAAGACGATAAAAAGGAAGATGGTAAGCAAGGCGAAGACGAAAAAAAACAACCACAGCAACCAAAACCGCAACCAGGTCAAATGTCGCCTCAACAAATAAAAAACTTGCTGGAAGACATGGAAAACCAAGAACAAAAAGTACAAGAAAAAGTTAATGCGCAAAAAGCAAAAGGCGTAAAATTACAAACCGATAAAGACTGGTAATTTATAATGAAATTAGTAAAACACATATCATTATTTTTACTGCTGTTTACAGTAACGTCAACCTTTGCGCAAGTAGAATTTGAAGCTAAAGTAAGTAAACAAGTATTAGGTCAAAATGAGCGTTTGCGTATAGATTTTCAAATGAATAAAGACGGAGACAATTTTAAAGCTCCAGATTTTTCAAACTTTACTGTAGTTGGTGGTCCAAACACTTCTGTAAGCAATTCTTATGCCTATGGAAAACGCACATTTTCAAAAACATACAGCTATTTTTTAGCACCACAAAAACAAGGGAAATTTACAATTAAATCTGCCTCTATAGAAATTGAAGGACAAACTTACTCAACAAAACCAATCGCAATTCAGGTTACAAAACCTGTAAAAGCATCTGACGCGCAAAGTCGCTTAGAAGATGCTGCTACAGAAAAAATACATTTAGTAGCAGAAATCTCTAAAACAAATCCATATTTAAACGAAGCCATTACAGTAGTTTACAAACTTTACGTAGGACCAAGAACACGAGTAAGTAATTGGAAAGAAGTAAACAAACCTGCGTACAATGATTTTTGGAATCAAAACATAGAAATTAAAGGATTAAAAACAGAAAACGGTAAGTATAAAGGCGAAGACTATCGCTATGTAGTATTGCGTAAAACGGTATTATATCCTCAAAAAACAGGAACACTAACTTTAGAGCCTTTAAGCCTCGATGTTACTGTAGATGTGCCAACAAATAGACGCGATATTTTTGGAGGACGAATTTTAAAACCTGTTCACAAAACAATATCTGCTGGAAGCCGAAAAATTAAAGTAAAATCTTTACCAGAAGAAGGTAAGCCAGAAAATTTTACAGGAGCAGTTGGAGAATTTGATTTTAATATTGCAACTTCAAAAAACGAATTAGATGCCAACGAGTCGCTTCAACTAAAAGTAGAAGTTTCAGGTAAAGGAAACTTAAGATTATTTAAGTTGCCAGAAATTAAATTATCTAGCTCATTAGAGGTCTATGAACCAGAACATAACGAAAATGTACGTGTAAATTTAGCAGGTATGCAAGGTCGTGTATCCAATACTTATACAATTGTACCTCAATTTAAAGGAAAATATCCAATACCAAATATTTCATTTTCATACTTCGATTTAAAAACAGAAACGTATAAAGAAATCCAATCGCAAGAGCAAACTATTACAGTTTTAAATGGACCTGTAAACGCTATAACTTCAGATGAGAATATAGCTTCAACAAGCGGAAAACAAAAGGTAGTTTTAAGTAACGATCAATTCGCCTTTATAAAAACGCAAACCAAATTCGTTCCTAAAAAGAAATCATACTTCTTTAAATCTAAACTCTTTTGGAGCAGTTTAATATTACCTCTAATAGCCATTCCTTTAGCTGTTGTTTTTAGAAGAAAAAAGGAAGAACGCGATGCCGATTTTGAAGGAAATAGAATTAGAAAAGCAGACAAACTAGCCAAAAAATATTTAACAGAAGCTAAACGCGCTTTAGGTCAAAAAGAAGCCTTTTATATTGCTTTAGAAAAAGCATTACACAATTATTTAAAAGGAAAACTAAATATAGAAACTAGCGATTTAAGTAAAGATAAAATAGAAGTATTATTACTAGAAAGGGAAGTAGATAAAGATGTTGTTAATACATTTAATGGTATTATGGAACATTGCGAATTGGCCAGATATACACCAATAACAAATGTAACTATGCAGCAAGATTATGATAAATCTGCGCAAACTATTAACTTAATAGATAAACAAATAAAATAAATTATGGGAGTAATACATACCATAGTTAAGTGTATTTTATATTTAGCAATTATGCTTATAAGTACATTTCTTTTTGCGCAAAATAACACCCTTTTTGAGCAAGGCAATATTTTATATAATAATGGCGATTACGACCAAGCCATAAAAAAATACGAATCTATATTAGAAACAGACGAACACTCTGCAGAGGTTTATTTTAACTTAGCAAACGCACATTATAAACTCAATAATATTGCGCCAAGTATTTATTATTACGAAAAAGCATTATTATTAAAACCAAACGATAAAGAGATTAAAAATAACCTAGTGTTTGCTAAAAACATGACAGTAGATGCAATAGAAACTGTTCCGGAAATTGGCTTATCAAAATTTTTAAATCAAACCACAAATCGCTTAACTTTTGACAGTTGGTCAAAGCTTGCTATAGCATTTATGTTTGCCTTTGTGACACTTATAATCCTCTATTATTTTGCGTCCAAAACCTCTAAAAAACGCTTAGCTTTTGTGGGCAGTGCAACGACTTTAATTTTAGCATGTATTACATTAGCATTTGCTTTTAAAAGCTATAGTTTATTTAATAAAAAAAACCCTGCCATAGTTTTTGCGCAAGAAACAAAAATTAAAAACGAACCAAATAATCGTAGCGAAGAAGCCTTTATTCTTCACGAAGGCACTAAAGTTAATGTATTAGACTCCGTAAATAACTGGCGAAAAATTAAATTATCCGATGGCAAAACAGGTTGGATAGAAAGTGCAGATATAAAAGTGTTGAATAATTTTTAAAATATCTTTAACAATTATATGCTTCATTAGTTCTATATTTGTAATTCTAACAAACCTTAGCGCATGCTTAAAAAAAACATTTCTATCTTTTTTACTGTATTATTTATGGCTACCATTATTGCGCCATCAATAATACTTACAGTAGATGACACTGTAGATGTTTCTGTTTTTTATAGTATTACTGAGGAAGAAAATAAATCTGTGGAGCTAATGTATTTTGAAAACACCAAAGACAGCGATGGTATCTTAGTTTTCGAAAACAAAATTCATTTCGAATATTATTATAAAAAATATTCAAAACCGCATTTAAATATAATCTTTCCACCTCCAGAATTCCTTTCCTAATTTTAAACACAGGATTAGCGTCCAAAATTAAAAAGTATTAAAATTAATTATTGATGACTTATCAATAAGGAAAATGATTATTTATAATGAGTAAAATCGCTTTTAAAGGCCTAACAATTTTTATATTAATTTTTGCGTTTTTAATGCCAAAATCCACTATTGCACAAGATAGTAATTTAGGGAACTGGCTTATATATATAGGTAATAAGAAACTTAACAAAAAATGGAATATCCATAACGAAGTACAATACCGAAATTATGATGCTGTTGGAGATTTAGAACAATTGTTGTTACGCACAGGATTGGGCTACACTTTTAATAACCAAAAAAATAACGTATTGTTAGGTTATGGTTACATATTATCTGAAAACTATATAGGAGACTCAGATCAAAAATTTTCTGTAAACGAACATAGAATTTTTCAACAATTTACATCGAAACAAAAAATTGGTAAAGTAGGTTTAAGTCATCGTTACCGTTTTGAACAACGTTTTGTTGAAGATGACTTTAGAATGCGATTCCGTTATTTTTTAAGTTTTAATGTTCCATTACAATATAAAGAAGATGGTAATAACCCATTATATTTATCTGCATATAACGAGATATTTTTAAATACCGAATCTTCTGTCTTTGACAGAAATAGAGTTTATGGTGGACTAGGCTATAAATTTTCGGATAATTTAAAATTAGAATTAGGTTATATGAACCAGTTTTTTGAAAACTCAGGACGCGATCAAATAAACATTATAGCATTTGTGAATTTTTAAAAAATAACAACAATGAATAACTTAATAAAAAATATAGGAATAGTAATTATGATTGTAAGCGTTATGGCCTGCAATCAAAATGCTAAAAATACAGCAGAAACAAACACCACTACTAAGTCAAACACTGCAGAAGATGTAGTTACAAAAGGACTAGTTGAAGAGGTTTTAACAAAAGAAGAGCAAGATGCCTTAACACCAGATAGTGTAATTAATGCGCTTAAAGAAGGCAACACTAGATTTATGAATAATGATTTAACTGCCAGAGATCACTCTAAACAAGTAAGAAATAGTACACTATCTCAATATCCAAAAGCTATTGTATTATCTTGTGTAGATAGTAGAGTACCAGTAGAGGATGTTTTTGACAGAGGAATTGGTGATCTTTTTGTTGCTCGTGTTGCAGGTAATTTTGTAAACGAAGACATACTTGGCAGTATGGAATTTGCTTGTAAAGTTTCTGGTTCTAAACTAATATTAGTTTTAGGCCATGAACATTGTGGAGCAGTAAAAGCAGCAGTGGATAATGTAAAATTAGGTAATATTACGCCAATGCTTCAAAAAATAAGACCTGCTGTAGAAAGTGTTGTATATGAAGGGGAAAGAAATGCAAAAAACAAAGAATTTGTTCACATGGCATGCGAGAGTAATGTTAAAAATACTTTAGCACAAATTAGATTAAATAGTCCAATTTTAAAAGAAATGGAAGACAATGGAGAAATTAAAATTAAAGGAGCTATTTACGATATGGATAATGGCAAAGTAGATTGGCTATAAAAATTTTAAAAGAAAAACAATTACTAATTAAAACAAAACCTAAACGTTATAGAGTATGAAAAACTTATTTTCAAATATTAAAGGAGACGCATTTGGTGGTATCACTGCTGGTATAGTCGCCTTACCTTTGGCATTAGCCTTTGGAGTATCTTCTGGATTAGGTCCAACTGCAGGACTCTATGGAGCCATTTTTATAAGTTTCTTCGCAGCACTTTTTGGAGGAACTAACACGCAAATTTCTGGACCAACCGCTCCAATGACTGCTGTTTCTATGATTATTATTGCAGGTATTATTGCCTCTAATGATGGTGATGTAGATAAAGCCTTACCAGTAATATTAACCGTGTTTTTATTAGCAGGATTAATGCAAATTGGTTTAGGTGCAATAGGACTAGGAAAGTACATTCGTTATATACCTTATCCTGTGGTTTCTGGGTTTATGACTGCAATTGGTGTAATAATCTTATTAACTCAGGTTTTACCTGCTTTAGGCTATTATCCTAAAGAAGATATGGAATTTGTAAATAAGTTTAAACCTGTAGCAGAAGAAGTAATCCTAGAAAATATTTTAAAAGATGAAGCTGGAGAAGGTATTCTAGTTTTAGAAGATTTTAAAGAAACCATTTCTAGAGCTAATAAAATCTCGCAAGCAGATATTTTAAAAGAGTCGCAAACTCTTGCAGCTAAAGAAACATCTGGTGCTTTAGGTGCTATAAAGGCATTTCCAAGAGCATTCCAAAACATAAATTGGTTAGAACTTATTTTAGCGTTAGGAACCATCTTTATAATTTATGGTTTTAAACGCATTACTAAAGCTGTACCTAGTACTTTAGTCGCTTTATTGGTAATGTCTGGTATTGCAGTTGGATTTGGGTTAGACTATAGAGCAATCCAAGAAATACCAAGCGGTTTACCAATTCCTAACTTAGAAATATTTACAGGTTTTACCTTAAGCGCAATTACGCCATATATTTTTACAGCTTTAACATTAGCTTTATTGGGAGCTATCGATTCTCTACTTACTAGTGTAGTTGCAGATAATATGACAAAAACCAAACATAAGCCTAATAAAGAATTAGTAGGACAAGGAATTGGTAATAGTATTGCAGCCGTTTTTGGTGGTATTCCTGGAGCAGGAGCAACAATTAGAACAGTTGTTAATATTACTTCTGGTGGTAAAACAAAACTATCTGGTATGATTGCAGGTATATTATTGTTTATTATTCTTTTAGGATTAGGACCAATTGCTTCTAAAATTCCAGCTGCAGTATTAGCTGGTATTTTAATCACTGTTGGTATTGGAGTTATGGATTATAAAGGATTAAAAGCAATACCAAGCTTACCAAAGGATATAAAACTTGGTCCATTAAAATTAAGCTCGGAAGTATTAATAATGTTTATAGTATTATTATTATCTACTTTCTGGAACTTAGTTTATGCTGTTGGAATTGGTTTAGTTATTGCGTCTTTAATGTTTATGAAAAAAATAGGCGATTTAACAGCCGAGCGTTCAGACGTTAAGTCTTTAAAAGAAGAAGCTTGGGCAGACGAAGGCGATTTCCCAGCAAATCTTAAAGAAGAAGTTTTTATAAAACACTTAAAAGGACCGTTATTTTTTGGTTCAACTAGTGATTTTCAAGCTTTAACCCTACAAATACCAGAAACTGCTCAGTACGTAATTATGCGTTTAGGGAGAATGCAATATATGGACCAATCTGGTTTATATGCCATGGAAGACATGTTACAAGATTTAAAAAGCAAAAACATTGATGTGTTGTTTGTAAACCTTTTAAAACAACCACGATACATGATGGAACGTATTGATATTATTCCAGATTTTATTCCAGAAGAACACATTTTTTCCAATTTTAAAGAATGTACAAAATGGATTAAAGAAAATGTAAAAGACACTATTTAAATAATTATTAACTAAAAAAATAAAAATTATGCCACATAGAGATAAAGCAATATCTAAAGATGTTCAAGAAAAATTAACACCATCATCTGTGTTACAAGATTTTATAGAAGGAAACAATCGTTTTGTTAAAGACGAGCTTAATACATTTGATGCTAAAGCACTGGTTTCGCAAACTAAAGATGGACAACACCCAAAAGCAGTTGTGCTTTCATGTATAGATTCTAGAGTTCCTGTAGAGCTAATATTTGACCAAACAATAGGAGATGTTTTTGTATCTCGCGTAGCAGGAAATTTTGAGAATGTAGATATTTTAGGAAGTTTAGAATACTCTTGTAAAGTAGCTGGCAGTAAATTAATTTTTGTGTTAGGTCATGAAGCTTGTGGAGCTGTAAAAGCTGCTTGCGATGGTGTAGAGCTAGGAAATATTACTGCAATGTTAGATAATATATTACCTGCTGTAAAACAAAGCGCAGATGAGGTTGATGGAAATTTAGATTCTTCTAACAAAGCATTTGTAGCTAAAACAGTAGAAAATAACGTAAAGCTAACCATGGAGCGTATTCGCGAGAAAAGTCCGATTTTAAAAGAAATGGAAGACGCTGGCGATATTAAAATTGTAGGAGGTGTGTATAATTTACACACAGGAAAAGTAGAAATGCTTTAAACAATAAAACTATAGTTTAAAAAAGGGTTGTCTTTAGAGACAGCCTTTTTTTATGTTTCAGTTTCTTGTTTTTCTTCATTTAAAAAATCTTCTGGTGTTGCAGCCTTAATAATATCAGGAAAAATCATAGGAGCAAGAGATTTTACAGGCTCATATAAAATAGAATCTTTTATGTGCTCCTCGTCCACAAACGTAATAGTGGTGTTCATTTTATTAAATACTATAAGTAACACACTAAGTATTAAACCTATTTTTAATGCGCCAAAAACACCACCTAAAAGCTTATTTAAAATGCCTAAAGCTGCAAAATCTGCTAATTTGGTTAATGCCTTTCCTGCAAGAGAAATTACTAAAATTATAATTATAAAGGTAATGGCAAAAGCAGTAATATTTATAGTTTTTTCATCCCAATCTGTTCTGGTTTGTAATAAGTCGGCAACAAAATAACTAAAATGGATAGCACCATAAACACCAGCAATTAAAGCAACAAGAGAGGCAACTTCTACAAAAAGACCTTTCATAAAACCACGAACAAGTCCAAAAAGGAGTAAAGCACCTAAAACAATATCAATAACAGCCATAACATTAAAATTTCAACAAATATAACCTAACTTTGCAACTTTCAAACTTTATACTTTTAACAAATACATGTCTAGAGACCAAGAATTAAAACAACGTTGGGAATTAGTAGTCCAAAAACTGTCCGATCAATTTGCAGATGGAGACACCTTAGATTTGGATGCTATAATCTACCTTATTGGAGTACAGGAATTAGGACAATTGGACCGTAAATTTAAAAAAGACCATAAGCTAGATTTAATGCATATTGCTATTTGTAAATTACTTACACCTTATGGATATTATGAATTTGAATTTGTAGATGAGGATGGCTGGCCGCATTACACAATTAAAGAAGAATTGCCGCACTTAAAAGCAGGCGAACAAAGCGTTTTAATGAAAGAAGCCATTGTAAATTACTTTGTTGAAACAGAATATATAAAATAGAAATTACTAAATTTGCCACCAATTTAGAGCATATTATGATCGATAAGATAAAAGAACTTATAGCAGAAGCAGAAAGCTTTAAGGCACAATCTAAGGATGAAGTTGAAGCCTTCCGAATTAAATATTTAGGTAAAAAAGGATTGCTAAACGATTACTTTAAAGAGTTTAAAAATGTGGCAAACGACCAGAAAAAAGAATTTGGTCAGGTAATTAATGCGCTTAAAAAAACTGCTGAAGACAAAGTAAATGCTCTAAAAGAAGAGTTAGAAAACAACGAAGATGTTCAAGGACTAGCTGGCGATTTATCACGACCTGGAGAACCCATTCAAATTGGAGCAAGACACCCAATCTCTATAGTAAAAAACCAGATTATAGATATTTTTTCGCGTATAGGTTTTAATGTTAGTGAAGGACCAGAAATTGAAGACGATTGGCATAATTTTACAGCATTAAATTTACCAGAATATCATCCTGCTCGCGATATGCAGGACACGTTTTTTATACAAACCAATCCAGATATATTATTACGTACACACACAAGTTCTGTACAAGTGCGTTATATGGAAAATAACAAACCGCCAATACGTACAATTTCGCCTGGAAGAGTGTATAGAAACGAAGCAATATCTGCACGTTCACATTGCTTTTTCCATCAAGTAGAAGGATTGTATATAGATACAGATGTAAGTTTTGCAGACTTAAAACAAACTTTGCAATATTTTACAACAGAATTATTTGGGAAGTCTAAAATTAGATTACGACCATCTTATTTTCCATTTACAGAACCTAGCGCAGAGATTGATGTATTTTGGGGTTTAGAGACCGAAACCGATTATAAAATTACAAAAGGAACTGGCTGGTTAGAAATTGGAGGCTGTGGTATGGTAGATCCAAATGTGTTAGAAAATTGTGGTATAGATTCTAAAACCTATTCTGGTTTTGCTTTTGGTGTTGGTATAGATCGTATAGCTATGTTATTGCATCAAATTGGCGATATTAGATTATTAAGTGAAAACGATGTGCGCTTTTTAGAGCAGTTTAAGAGTGCGCTGTAATTCTTGCAAAAAAAAGGTGTCTCCTTAATAAAAAAGCTAATAAATAATTTCAAAAATGTCATTCAGAGTATAGCGAAGAATCTCATTGTATAAACTAAAGGTTCGATTAAAAGTTTTCCGCGTTTGTGGAAAAGAAAATAGTTATTTTTGTGAAAAAAGATATTAAAATCCCTAAAGTTGAAGGTGTTTATCTAGCTGTTGTAAACGAGTACAACGACATTTATAAAACACAAGATTGGAAAGCTTATATAATTAACGATAAAGACGTTGATTTAGAAATGGTACTTATTGTTATTAGTGGTTTTTCTGAAGATAAAATGACTTCTATTTTTAGAAAAAAATTAGATAAGCTTCCTAAAAAAAGTTATGCTAAAATAGAGTTAATCCAAGAAGAGTTATTTGCTTTAACCAACCAATTTAAAGTGTCTTTTTTTGAAGGCAATACCATGTTTGACAAAACCTATACGTTTAGAAAAAATACTATTAATTTAAAGGCGTTACAATCTATTCCTTTAATGGATGTTAAAGGTGTTTTGGTAAAGTAAAATAACACTATAAATTACGATAAATTCAATTTGTTTTAACTATTGATATAAAACGTATCTAGGAGGAATAAGATTATTTAATCGCATATAAACAAGCATTTGTCCTCTGTGGTGTGTAATGTGGTCTGATAGCAACAAGAAAATTTGTCGTTTTGATCTGATTAGACCAAAATAATCTATCTCATCATCTAATTGCTTCACATCAAATTTTTTAATGAGTTTTATGGCTTCATCAAAAGTGTTATTTAATATTGCAATCATTTCTTTTTTAGATTTGTCGTTAACCTTAAAAATAGTATCTGTTTTCCAATCTCTAGATTCTCGTTCACCTAATAATGATTGACTATGCCAATCTATAGCATAACCAATATGCATTAAATTTTCGGCAAAGGAAAGTGATTCAGGAGTAGCTTTAAAGCCGTATTTTTTTTCTGGCATAGCTTCAGCAACAACAATTAAGTATTTTTTAGAATTTTCCAGTCGCTCTAAATAGTCTATTACAAAGCTATTTTGTTGTGCAAATACAGGCGAAATAATAATACTAGATAGAATTAATGTTATAATTAATAGATGTTTCATTGTATTAATATTTCTATATTTAAAATAGTTACAAACCGAATTAATCCAACTTATCTGTTAATTTATTAAAGGTTTTTTTTGGGTCTTTGCCTTCGTATAAAATAGCGTAAACGGCTTCAATTATAGGTAAATTAGTCTTCTTTTTGTTTTTTTCGTTTAATAAATGCGCACTTTTTGTAGCATAATAGCCTTCTGCAACCATATTCATTTCCATTTGTGCAGATTTTACGGTGTAGCCTTTACCAATCATGTTTCCAAACATTCTGTTTCTGGAAAAAACAGAATAGCCTGTTACTAACAAATCGCCTAAATAGGCAGAGTTGTTAATATTACGTTTCATTTTATGCATTTTTTTAATAAAACGTTTCATTTCTCTAATTGCATTGCTCATTAGCACACTTTGGAAGTTGTCTCCATAGCCTAATCCATGTGCTATTCCTGCTGCAATAGCATAAATATTTTTAAGCATTACTGCATATTCTGTTCCAATTACATCGTCGCTAATTTTAGTTTTTATGTAATTGCTAGAGAGTGCATCTGCAATATATTGCGCTTTAATTGGGTCTGCGCACGAAATAGTAAGGTAGGATAGACGTTCTAGTGCAACCTCTTCGGCATGGCAAGGACCAGCAATTACTCCAATATTTTCAAAAGGAATATTATAATGGTCTGTAAAATGCTCGCCAACTAATAAACCTGTTTCTGGAATAATACCCTTTACTGCAGAGACTATTGTTTTTTGAGTGATATCTGTAGTGAGTTTCTCTAATTCGGAATGGATAAACGCAGAAGGGATTACAAAGATTAACACGTCTGCATAGTCTGCCATCTCGTTAATATCATTGCTTAGTTTTAGTTGCTCTAAATGAAACTCTACCGAACTTAAATAACTAGGATTATGTTGCTCCTTTAAAAGATGTTCTTTAGTATAAATACTGCGCATATACCAACCTACTTCATCTAAGTTTTCGCATAACATTTTTACAATTGCAGTTGCCCAACTTCCACTTCCAAAAACTGCATATTTTAATTTATTACTCATTTTAATAGTTTAGTCTTTAACTGTAAATTACTTTATATACAGCATGTTATATTATTATGTATAAATTTTAATTTAAAATAATGCTCTAACTTTATTATATATCAAAAATACGTAAAATTTCAATCTTATATAACTACTGATTATCAGCTAATTATATATTTTGGCATAGCTTTTGAAAAAGGTGTAGTATCATCAATTAAAACTACAGATTATGAAAACAATTAAATTACTTTCGATTTTCGCACTAGCGACAACACTTTTTACATCGTGTTACACAGAGGTTATAGTAGATGATTACGCAGATCCAACACCTGCAATTTCATTGCATCAATTACTTAATTCGCATGAGTTATGGTATGTAGATATTAACCAAACTGTGGGTTATGGCGAAACCTATTTTTTACAAATTGCGTTTACAGTATCTTTTAAAAATGGTGTACTCTATGCAAATAACAATTTGGTAGGTATTGGTAGCCAAGGGAATGGTTTTGGTGTTCCAATTGGTTATTATGATGCTTATGATATGATTTTAGATATTGACCACGATATTGATGGCTTTGATAGCTTTGATGTGTACCAAGTAGATTATAACACCATTGAATTATACAATCCATTTAATGACACGTCGTATTTTTTAGAAGGTTACCAACGTTCAAATTTTGATTACGACTATGTTTTCTATGATAACATCCACTATTTTATGCAAGAATATGAAGCTTGGGAGAAAACATACACTAGTAATTTTGGAGCATTAAATGAGTTTGATAACGAAAACTATTTACAGTTTTTAGCTGGAGGAAATGATTCTACTTTTAGAAGCTCACAAGATTTACAAGGTACAAATCCAAACAACATATTTTGGGATTTTACAGGAGATTATAGTATTGGTAATGTTTCTGGTAACCTTTATACAAAAACATTAACGTTAGATTACGATTATTTTGATAATGAGTTTTTTGAATTAAATGTGATTAATGATCAAACGGTAGAGTTACTACATACAGATTCTGGTACTGTTTACGAATTTAAAGGTAGAGGCTACATCCAATACTTAAAAAACGGAACAAGTATAGATAAATCTAAATCCTCTTCAGAAAAAAAACGTAAGCAATATACCAAGAAGAAGGATAATGCAAGATCAAGTACAAGATAATTTTTTTTGAATTAGTTAATTAGTTAGTTTAAAGCTGCTTAAGGAGACCTCTTTAAGCAGCTTTTTTTAATTTTACAAACTGTTAAAATTTTGGCATAAGAGTTGTTAACATTAGTTGGAGTTAGGAACTATTTTTTTAACTTTACAATAATTAATAACACTTAAAAACAAAAAACAATTATGGGATTATTTTCATTTATTAAAAATGCAGGCGCAAAAATTTTCGGAATAGGTAAAACTACTGAGGAAGAGGCTGCTGAAAAAGCTGCTGCAGCAAATGCAGAAGAGTTAAAAGAAGAAGCATTAGTTGCGCGTAGATTAGAAAACACAGTTAGAGACTTAGACTTACAAGTTGAAGGCTTAAACATATTTATAGACGACGATGCGGCAACCATTTCTGGTATGGCATACGACCAAGCTACAAGAGAGAAAGTAATATTAGTAGTAGGAAACTCTAATGGTATTGCAACTGTTGACGATCAAATGACTGTTGAAAACAAAGAGCCAGAAGCTCAATTTCATACAGTAGCTAGTGGAGACACGTTAGGTAAAATTGCTAAAACTTACTATGGAAATGCAATGAAATATCCTGTAATTTTTGAAGCTAATAAACCAATGTTAGAACATCCTGATAAAATTTATCCAGGTCAAGTATTACGTATTCCTGCTTTAGACTAAACATACATAATAATTAGATTAAAAACGCCAACCTGAAAAGGTTGGCGTTTTTTTTTAGTTTTGAACACTAAAATTCCCAATCATCTGCGTAAATACCATAGATGTAATCCATTTCATGTTTTACAACATACATTTCGTCTCTATCTATATACTCGTTAACATTGTAAGCATAAACTTTAATGTCATTCCGTTTTAAAGCTTTTAAAAGATCAATATTAGAAGCAATTATATTTCTGGATAATGCAATATGTTTAATATTATGTTTTTTTAAAGTTTCTATTTTATTGTCTTCAATATTAAATAAAACCCTTTGAGAAGGCATAGCTGTTATGTTGTTTTCTTTGGCTTCTACAACAGCTTCCCAAGTAAAAAGTTCCATAATTAAACGTTTTGGAGCAATAAAATGTTGAGCAAAAGCTTTAGGTTCATTAATTTTATCTGTAACTAAAATAGCATCTGTATGGGTTGCAAACCATTGGTTAATAGCTTTCATATCCAAAGGCGTGTAAGTATTGTAAAGTTTATAACTCATAAATTCTTGATGGGAAACAGGAACAGTTTTGGTGTAACCAGACATCTTTTGCCAATCTTCCCAATAGTGCGCAGCTACAAATTTATTATCGCTTGTTTTAATAATATCTAATTCGAAGAGGCGAAACCCTTTAGCGTAATTTAAATCTAAAGCCTCAAGTGAGTTGGTGTAAATATGGTCGTCTATTTTTCCGCCAGCATGAGCAATATAGCGTAATGTATCTGTTTTGTAAGCTTCAAACTCCTTAGATATTTTAGGTATTATATAAGGTTTTAATTCACTTCTAGAAAATCCAGTAACATTTAAAGCGGTTAATTCACTTATATGGTTTTTTATAAACTCATTTTTATCACCAGAAATATAATGGGTTAAAAAAGTCACATTGTGTTTAATTTCTGCACCTTCTAAAATTAATTTTGGCAAGTCTATTTGGTAAATTGTTTGGTCTTTTGGGTAACTAATGGTGTTTTGTTTCGCATTGGTTAGTACATATAAACCTCTATCTCCTGTGTTTTCAAACAATTTAGCATCTCCCATTTTTAAGTGATCTGGAAAAATATAGACTACAGTATTTTTTAATGCATTAATAGATTTTAAGTAACCAATAAAATCCTTAATCATATAATCTGTGGCAGCAGCCATAAACTCAATATCAGAGTTTTTGGGAGTAATAACCTCCTCCATTCGTTTATCGTAAATGCCATCTGGAAAATGTGTGCTTAGCGTAGAAATGAATAAGGCAAACGGTTGTTTTTTTTTAGTATTTATTAGCACTTCTTTTTTTGCGATTTCAAAAAGGTCCTTATCCTGTGTGGCTTGGTTTATACTATTTCTATCTATAATATTATTTACTTTTAAAGCATACAACATGTCTTTTGTGCCAGACACTTCTGCATTATCTCCAATGTAAGTGGTTTTATAATTCTGTTTGTTTAAAACATGAGTAATACCAGTAATATTAGAGTGGTAGCTAGACTGAAAAATAGTATTATGCATTGTGCCAAAATAAGCAGGGAATCCTGTTAAATAGGTGTACATGGAGCCGCTTGTCCATTGGCTACCTTCATTTTGATTCATGTTAAAATAATGCCAACTCTCATTAGTTTTTAACGAACGTAAATAAGGGGTTAACTCAGCATATTTATCGCTTAAATAACCTTTTTCAAAAGATTCTAGAGATATTATAATTACATTTTTTCCGGTTCCTGAAACCTCAATATGTTCTGGCAACACATAATCTGCCATCCCTAAAGTTTTTAATTGCTCTTTAAAAGGTTTATTGTCCACTTTTAAACTCGATGCTAGCTGATAACTTTTTTGGATTACACCATGCTTTGAGCTCATTACAAACAAAGCGAGTAGTAAAACAACAACTTTTAATATTTTTAAAGTTGAAGTAGATTTACTAGACTTAATAAAAGGGATAATTTTTATCACTTTTAGAACAAGCTGTTTTGCATAGAAAAACAACAGAAATAAAAGCACTAAAACAAGTACAAAAAAGAAAATTTTGTTTTTAAAGAGACCTAACATTGCTGAAACATCTCGTGTATTAAAATGAATAATAAAGCTATAATCCACAAAGGATTTTACAATATATAATGAGGTAAGTTGTAGTGTAGTAAACACACTAAATGTTAAGGAAAGAAAAATGCGAAGCCATTTCGGTTTTAAGTAAGAAGCTATAATAATAAAGCTAATTATAAGCAAGATTAAATTTAGCAATAACCGCTTACCACCAAAAAAACCAAATAGTTGCTCAATAGCTTCCATTATTATTATTTATAAAAATTCATAGTATCTAAATAGTGCCAAACAGGTTCTGGTAATAATGGTTTTATATTTTTTCCTGCTTTAATCCCTTTTCTTATAAACGTGGAAGAGATTTCCATAATTGGAGCATCTACCTTGTGAATTTTTTTATGGTTAGTAAATTGAGAATCTACAGCACCTTCAGAAATACGAGGGTACGTGTAAATAGTATGATGCTCTAAAATAAGTTCGTAATTTTTCCATTTATGAAACCCTTTAAGGTTGTCTTCTCCCATAATTAAAGAGAACGTGTGTTTTGGATATTTTTCTTGTAAATAAGTGAGTGTATTTATAGTATAATTAGGTTGTGGTAATTTAAACTCAATATCACTTTCTTTTAATTTTGTGTAGTCTTTTGTGGCAAGATATACCATTTCTAAACGTTGGTAATTATCTAGTAAAGTACTCTTCTTTTTAAAAGGGTTGTGAGGAGTAACTACAAACCAAATTTGGTCCATATCACTATGTTCAACCATGTGGTTGGCAATAATTAAATGTCCAATATGAATAGGATTAAAGGAGCCAAAATATAACCCAATGTTCATAATAATTATTTTTTATTTATAAAATTACCTACTATAGTTTCGGCTTCAATTAAGGCTTTTTCTAAATTATCGTTTTCAATTACAACATCAAATAAAGGAGCAGTAGCAAGCTCTGCACTTGCTTTAGCAACTCGCATATTTATTTTATCGTCACTTTCAGTCTTTCTATTTTTTAGTCTAATTTTTAACTCATCTATACTTGGAGGCTTTACAAACACGGCTAACGTTTTCTCAGGAAATTTACGTTTTATGCGTAAGCCACCAGATACATCTATATCAAAAATTACATTTTTACCTAAGGCCCAAATGCGTTCAATTTCAGTTTTTAAAGTGCCATAAAAATTATCTCTATAAACTTCTTCCCATTCTAAAAAATTATCATCTTTAATATGTTGTTTAAATTCTTTTAGAGATAAAAAGTAATAATCCTCTGCATGTACTTCTGTACCTCGTTTTTCTCTAGAGGTTGCCGAAATAGAAAACTCTAAGTTTAAGCTTTCTTTGCTTAGCAAATGCCTAACAATAGTAGTTTTGCCAGATCCTGAAGGTGCCGAAAACACGATTAGTTTTCCTCCTGTTTTAGTGTTGTTTTTACTCAATATTTTAGTTTTTAAAGCACATTCAATAATTGTTCCTTTATTTTCTCTAGCTCATCCTTCATTTGTACCACTAGCTTTTGCATTGGAGCAAAATTACTTTTAGAGCCTATTGTGTTTATTTCTCTTCCCATTTCTTGGCCAATAAACCCCAATTTTTTTCCGTTGGAATCTTCAGATTTTAAGGCAGTAAGAAAATAGTCTAAATGGTTTTTTAAACGCACTTTTTCTTCAGTAATATCAAATTTTTCAATATAATATACAAGTTCTTGTTCAAACCGGTTTTCGTCGTATTTTTCTCTTAGCTCTTCTACACCTTTAAGCAAACGTTCTCTTACACCTTCTACACGCTCAGGATCCATTGCAATAACTTGCTCTAATAACTCGCTTATAGTACTAATTCGTTTTATAAAATCGGCTTCTAGTACTTTACCTTCGTCTAATCTATAATTAGAAATATGTTCTATAGTTTCGTTAATTGTAGTTTCGATGTGTTGCCACTCGCTGTCATCAATCTCTTCTCTCACTGTATTTAATGCATCTGGAAAACGCACAGCCATTTTTAACAGCTCTGTATCGTCACCATCCACAACAGCTTTAAGTTGCTTTATGTATTGTTTAACTACTGGAGTGTTTATTTGAGTTGAGGTGTCATCTGCTGTAGTTTCTACATAAATCGAAAAATCTATTTTACCACGTTGCAGGTGTTTAGCAATTAGTTTTCTTAAATCCAGCTCCTTTTCTCTGTAAATAGAAGGCATTCTAGCATTAAGATCTAAATTTTTGCTATTAAGCGACTTTAGCTCTATTGTAATTTTTTTTGTTGGTAGCTGTAAAACAGACTTACCATAACCTGTCATTGAATAAATCATACATTTTATATAAGAAAAACAAAGGTAAGCAAAACAAAAGCCATAGAAAACTCTAAAGTGTATTATGCAAGCCTATAATAATATTGTAATTTTGAAAACTTAAAAAAACACTATGTACACAAAAGAATTTGAAATACGTTGGAGTGATATTGATGCAAACAGGCACTTAGCGAATTCAGCTTATATAAATTTTATGAGCCATACACGAACTGGTTTTTTGCAGGAATACGGTTTTTCGTTAATGGAATTGTCTAAAGCAGGTATTGGTCCTGTTGTTTTTTATGAGCATGTACATTATTTTAAAGAAGCTTTTTTAGGACAACCTATTACTGTTGGATTAGAAGTTTCTGGTTTGAGTGAGGATGGAATGTTTTTTAAATTTGATCATAATTTTTACAACCATAAAGGTCAAAATTTAGCATTTTGTGAGATTTTTGGTGCTTGGATAGATTTAGAAACCAGAAAATTAACAGCATTGCCTGAAGCTTTAATGGCTTTAGCCGAAAAGTTTCCAAAATCTGAAAGCTATAAAGTGTTAACAAAAGAAGATACTCGTGCACATGGAAGAGCTCCAAAACATTTAAGTCTTTAATTTAACTTTGGTTTTTTAGTCACTAAAAACACACCAGAAAAAATTAGCAACATAGCTAAAACTTTAACAATGTTTATAGAGTCTGCGCCTACAACTATGGCAAAAATGCCTGCTATCATTGGTTGTAAATAAATAAAAGTACCAACGGTTGAAGCTTTTAATTTTCTCAAGGCTAATGGATTAAGCAGGTATGTTCCAAAAGTTGCACCTACAACTACAAATGCAACAGAAAAATAAACGTAAGGCGAAAAAGTATGCCACTCAATTTCTTGAACATCATTATAACCAAAAGGTATTACCATTATTAAGCCAAACAAAAACAACCATTTTATAAATGTAAAAGGATGGTATTTTGAGGTTAATTTTTTAATAATAATTATATATACACTATAAGAAATAGCATTAATTAAAATCATTAAGTTACCCAATAAAATGTTGTCTCCTGGGCGAGAAGATTTGCCGTAAACAGTGAGTAAAACAGCACCTGAAAACCCTAAAAAAATACCCAATGCTTTTATTGCAGTAACACGTTCTTTTAAAAATAAAGACGAAAAAATTAATATTATAATTGGTGTTATAGTAACAATAACAGAAGCGTGTATTGGTGTTGTAAGCTCCAAACCTTTTAAAAACAACAACATGTTGGTTGCTACACCAAAAACAGCTGCAAGAAAAAATGTTTTATAGTCTTTTCTGTCAATTTTTTCTTTAGGCATAAAGGTGCCTAAAATCCAGAATAAAATTGTAGCACCTAAAACTCGTAAAATAACTAGCCCAAAGGGTTTTACATAACCTTCGTTCATAATAAACTTAGCAAATGTGTAGTTTATACCATAAAGGAGTTGCACTAAAAACAATGCAAATAAAGCAAAGTTCCTACTATTCATTCAAAAATTGTTTGGTGGCTTCAACTGTTTTTTTGGAGTTTCCTATAAAAATAGAATTACCACTAATAATTACTGGGCGACTTAAAAATGTATAATGTTCTAAAATGTAATTTTTAAAATCTGTTTCGGTTAAAGCAATATCTTTTAACCCTTTTTCTTTGTACAATCTAGCACGTTTACTAAATAAGGCTTCGTAGCTACCAGAACGCTTTTGCATGTCCTCAACCTGCTCAACAGTAATAGGTTCGGATTTTATATCTTGTAAAATAAAATCTGAAGGCAGATTTAATTCTTTAATAATCCTCATACATGTCGTACATGTTTTTAAGTAGTAAACTTTTTTCATAGTTAAACTCACAGTTTATTGCAATGCAAATTAATTAATGCAAAGTAAATTCTTTTTACCCTAAAAGTCTTATTTTTAAACAAAAATATAGACTATGGATTTTGCTTTTGACACCACTATTAAAAACCGAAAATTATTAGAAAGTTTTTTAGATAATTTCTCATTAGAGCAACTTAATAAAGTGCCAGATGGTTTTAAAAACAATATATTTTGGAATGTTGCGCATACAGTTGTTACCCAACAATTATTGGTTTATAAGTTGTCTGGTTTGCCTATGCTTTTAGATGAAGAGTTAATAGATAAGTACAAAAAAGGGACTAAAACCGAAAGCGATGTTACACAAGCCGAAGTAGATCAAATACGACAATTACTATTTTCTACAATCGAAAAAACTAAGGAAGATTACAACAATAGAGTATTCCAAACGTACCATGAATACACAGTAACAACAAAAAGTACGTTAACAAATGTAGATGAAGCTATTGCATTTAATAACTTTCATGAAGGGATTCACTTAGGTTATATTTTAGCACTAAAAAACGCCCTTTAAAAGTTAAGGTAGTTGTCTGCAACTTCGTAAGGTATTGTAAACTCCATAACATCGTTTTGCGATTGTCCTAAATTAAAATTGTAGTAAAAAATAATTACGCCATCTTCACTAAAACCTATGGTTTCAGGAAGTTCAAAATTGGTTCCATAGTTAAATTTAGAGGTATCATTTACTGTGGTTGCTACTTCTTTATCATAATATTTTTTTACTAAACCCTTAAAATCATTAAGATTTGTTACTAAATCTTCCGTTTTTAATTGCACACCAGTTTTCTGATTAAAATTAAAAAATTTTAGAGTTAACGGGCTATTTGCAGAGCCAGTATTTATGCTAGAGTTCATGGCAATACTTACAATGTTTTCATTTTTAAAAGTTAATTCACCATCAATTAAAGCTTCCCATTTTGGGAAATTTTCTGGAAATTCCGGATCGAGTAAATCTTTAAATTCTAAAAAAGAAGCATTAAAAGCAGCAATACTTTCTTCTAAGGTTTCTTTTGGTTCTTTAGCAGAATCTATATGCAGTGCCTTACAAGCAAATTGAGTTAATGTATTATTGATGTTTTTTGCAGCTTCGGTTTTACTTTCAGCTTTTGGAATGTTAATTTCTACCACTGTTTCCTGCTCTTCTAAAAAAGCAGTTTCAGAAAAGTTTAAAACCACGTCTTGCTTACAAGACAGGTTAGAAACAAATAAAATAATAAGAAATAAACGACCTAATTTAGAAAAGGAAAAACTGTTACACATGGACTAAAGGTATGATTTGCATTTTAATACAACGAATTAAAAGCTATTTTTGTTGTAAACAAAATGAATATGAAATTTAATACCAAAACAATACATGGTGGACAAAAAAATGACGCAGCCTATGGTGCAGTAATGCCACCTATTTACCAAACTTCTACCTATGCACAAACCACACCTGGAGAACACAAAGGATATGAGTATTCCAGAAGCCATAATCCCACCAGACATGCATTAGAAAACGCTTTTGCAAGTATAGAAAACGGGAATTTTGGAATGGCATTTGGGTCTGGTTTAGCAGCTATAGATGCAATAATGAAGTTATTAAAATCTGGAGACGAAGTGATTTCTACAAGCGATTTATATGGTGGAACTTACAGGTTGTTTACTAAGATTTTCGAAGATTTTGGGATAACATTTCATTTTATTGGTATGCAAGATGCTGCAAATATAGAAGCGTACATAAATAAAAACACAAAACTTATTTGGGTAGAAACACCAACAAACCCAATGCTAAATATCATAGACCTTAAAGCTACTGCAGCAATTGCAAAAACACACAATGTTTTATTAGCTGTAGATAATACCTTTGCAACGCCTTATTTGCAGCAACCACTAGATTTAGGTGCAGATATTGTAATGCATTCTGCAACAAAATATATTGGAGGCCATAGCGATTTGGTAATGGGAGCACTTATTGTTAGGGACAAAAAACTTGCAGAGAGATTGTATTTTATACAAAATGCAAGTGGAGCAATTTGTGGTCCACAAGACTCTTTTTTAGCATTAAGAGGTATTAAAACATTACACGTTAGGATGCAACGCCATTGTGAGAACGGTAAAGCTGTCGCTGAATATTTAGCGTCACACCCAAAAATTGAAAATGTATATTGGCCAGGTTTTACAAACCATCCAAACCATAACATTGCAAAAGCACAAATGAAAGATTTTGGAGGTATGGTCTCTTTTACAACAAAAGGAAATAATTATAGTGAAGCTATTAAACTAGTCGAAAACATGAAAGTGTTTACTCTAGCAGAATCTTTAGGTGGAGTAGAGTCGCTCGCAGGACATCCAGCAAGTATGACGCACGCCAGCATTCCAAAAGAAGAACGCGAAAAAACAGGTGTTGTAGATTCTTTAATTAGACTAAGCGTTGGTATTGAAGATATAGACGATTTAATTGCAGATTTAAAACAAGCAATTGGATAATAGTTTTAGTGTTTATAAACTGAAAAAGCTCAAGTGTTAACTTGAGCTTTTTCTATATATTATTTTTAAGTTTTAATCTAAATAATAAATATAACCAAAGTTTAGCCATACTAACCAATCGTTAAATTTGTTTGAAGATAATTGGTGATCTAAACCATCAATTTTATTGTTAAAATAGGTTTGCCATCTTAAATCTACCATCAAATCAGATAGCGGACTTATTTTATAACGTGTACCAACACTAGCAACTACAGACCATGTAGTTCCGCCTTCAACATCAATAGATCCTGGCTCCCAACGCGAATAAAAATTATTAGCATTTTCTATATTTCCATCAATAAGCCCAGTATTTGGATCAAAATAATTTGTACTTGCTTTAGGATTAAAAGACACATAATGCACACCAGCACTTATAAAAGGAGCCCAACCTCCTGTGTAAGCTTGAAATTGACGAATACTTAAAGGAAAATATTCAATTTGCATACCAATATCAAAATTATTTGCAACACCTTCGTGTGCTCTTAATTTATTGGCATTTGGAGTGTTTCGGCTATCCTCTACCCATTTACCATAATGCTTTAAGTTTGTTTTATTCCAAGATAATTCTGTTCTTAATTTAAAATGATCATTAAAATAATTGTCTGTACTGTAGCAGTTACAATCGGCACGATAAGCAAAATTTATATAATGCACTAACCCAATCCCAATTCCAGTATTGCCAATATTAGTATCAAAATCAAAACGCTCACCAAAATCCGATCTAAAGGATACAGGTCCAGCAATAATACCTACTTCATGCGAAAAACCTAACTGCGAAAAAGCAGTGTTTGAGGCTAAGCAAAATAGGAGTACAGCAACTAAATTCTTCATGTTAAGCATGATATGGTGTATTTTTAAGAGGCTTATATTCTAGCAAATATATAAAAACTCGATAAACAAACAAATATTACAGACTAAATGCATAAAGTTTAAAAGAGTTCGATGTTTTTTTTATATTTAATAGACTGCGAATTTAAAAAAAAAGAGCAGTAATTTTTAAAGAAAATGTATATTTGTAGCTATATTTTAAGAGTATTATTAATATTTGTGTAAATGAAAAACAAAATAGAATCTTTTTTAGAGCTAGTTAAAAAAACTAATAGTCACGAACCAGAATTTTTGCAAGCTGTGCATGAAGTTGCAGAAACTGTAATTCCTTTCATAGAAGAAAATCCTAAGTATCAAGGAAAAATGTTGTTAGAACGTATGGTGGAGCCAGAACGCACAATTATCTTTAGAGTGCCTTGGATAGATGATAATGGTAATACACAAGTAAATAGAGCATTTAGAGTAGAGTTTAACTCAGCTATAGGACCTTATAAAGGAGGTTTGCGTTTCCATCCTTCGGTAAACTTAAGTATTCTTAAGTTTTTAGGTTTTGAGCAAGTATTTAAAAATTCGCTTACAACACTTCCAATGGGAGGAGGTAAAGGAGGTAGTGATTTTAACCCAAAAGGTAAAAGTGATACAGAGGTTATGCGATTTTGCCAAGCTTTTATGAGTGAACTGTTTCGTCATATTGGCGCAAACACAGATGTTCCTGCAGGAGATATTGGTGTTGGAGGTAGGGAAATAGGCTATATGTTTGGTCAATATAAAAAGTTACGAAATGAGTTTACAGGTGTATTAACAGGAAAAGGCTTGTCTTACGGAGGATCCTTAATACGTCCAGAAGCTACAGGATATGGTTGTGTTTATTTTGCAAAAAACATGCTGGCAACTAAAAACGATTCACTTGAAGGCAAAACAGTTGTAATATCTGGTTCAGGAAATGTAGCTCAATATGCTTGCGAAAAAGCTACCGAACTAGGAGCAAAAGTGGTAACAATGTCTGATTCTTCAGGATATATATATGATGAAAATGGAATTGATGCTGAAAAATTAGCACACATAATGGAAATTAAAAACGTAAATAGAGGAAGAATTAGTGAGTATGTAGATACATATTCTTCAGCTAAATACTTTAAAGGCGAAAGACCTTGGAGTGTTAATTGCGATGTCGCAATGCCTTGTGCCACACAAAACGAATTAAATGAAGCCGAAGCTAAGATGTTAGTAAATAATAATGTTATTGCTGTTGCAGAAGGCGCAAACATGCCAACAACACCAGAAGCTATTGAGGTATTGCAAAATGCAAAAGTATTATTTGCTCCAGGTAAAGCCTCTAATGCAGGAGGTGTTGCAACTTCTGGATTAGAAATGAGTCAAAATTCGTTACGTTATAATTGGACAAGAGAAGAAGTTGATGAAAAATTAAAACAAATAATGAATGATATCCATGAGTCTTGCGTAGAATATGGCAAACAAGACGATGGAACTATAGACTATGTGAAAGGTGCAAATGTTGCAGGCTTTGTTAAAGTAGCAGATGCTATGTTAGCACAAGGAGTGGTTTAAAATAAACTTCATTTCTTTTTAGTTTTAAAATATTAATTAGTGATAAATTGCGTTATAACTTATATTTGAAAACATGAAAGTTAAAATTATAGTTATAATTCTTTTAGGAATAAGTCTAGTTTCTAAAGCACAAGATTACACAGAAAGTTGGATAGGACATTTTTCTTATTTAGAAATATCTGATGTTTCTAAAGGAGCAACAAAACTTTATGCTTCTGCCGAAAACTCTGTTTTTGTTTATGATTTTGAGACTAAAGAAATAGATAAACTATCATCAATTAATGGACTTTCTGGAGAAACTATTTCTACAATAAAATATGTAGAAACCGAAAATCTAGTACTTATAGGTTTTGAAAATGGACTCATTCAAATTTATGACGAAATTAACCAGAGTATAATCTCTGTTGTAGATATACTAGAAAAAACTATAATTCCACCTAATAATAAGTCAATAAATCATTTTAATATACATAATGGTTTAGCATATATAGCAACCGACTTTGGAGTTTCTGTATATGATTTACAAAACTTAGAATTTGGAGACACTTATTATATTGGTTCAAATGGAACTCAAATTGTAATCAATCAAACAACTATTTTTGGAGATTATATATATACTGCTTCACCAACAGGTGTTCGAAAAGGACTATTAAGTAATACTAATCTAATAGATTACCAAGAATGGGAAACTGTATTTAATGGTAATTGGCTACAAATAGAATCTTTAAACGATGTACTGTATGCAACTAGGAGTAATAAAAGACTTTATGATATTTCTAACGATAGTTTAATTACACTAATAATATACCTAGACACTCCTTTAGATCTAAGAGCAGTAAATAATAAATTAATTGTAACAACAAGAAGCGAAGTGTTTGTTTACGATGAGTTTTTTGCAGAATTAGCTTATGCTACCGAAAACGAGGTTTACGATAATACAAGATTTTCATCTGCAACTATAAATGAAAACAATGAGTTGTTTATAGGTACAAATGCAATAGACAATATTGGAAAACCTGGTTATGGAATTTTAAAATCAACTTTTGATAATCCTACAGATTATGAAGAAATTTACCCTTCAGGACCATTAAAAAATTTTATTTTTAAAATAGAAGCTACTTCATCAGATATTTATTTAACTCATGGAGGGCATTCCATCTCTTTCAATCCAAATACAGGGTTTAGAAAAGCAGGAATTAGTCATTATTTTAATGAATCTTGGAATAACATCCCTTACGACTCCTTAACATTAACAACAACTAATCCTTGGTCATTGTCATATATTTCGATTAATCCGGTTAATAATGCGCAAGCTTTCATTAGCTCATCTAGAAGAGGACTTGTAGAAATCAATGATAATCAAGCAATAACTTTATTTAATGGTGATAATAGTACTATAATCCCATTTACAGGACCAAATTTATTTACGCATGCTTCAACATATGATTCTAATGGATCACTTTGGGTTATGAATTCTCGTGTCGATACCTCAATAAATAAATACGAGAATGAACAATGGCAATCGTTTAGCCTTGGGGAAATTATAGGTTCTCCCACAAGTAATTTAGGGTTTGGAGATATAGAACAAGATGAGCAAGGTAATTTCTTTATAGGCAGCCATCAATATGGTGTAATAGGCTTTAATGAAAATAATGGTAATCCTATTTTTAAAAACCTTGTTGGTGAAGATAATAATTTACCATCGCCTTCTGTACGCTCAATTGCTGTAGATAATTCTGGTCAAATTTGGGTTGGAACTGGTAAAGGGCTTAGAATAATTTATAATGCTAACGCATTTATGACAGACAATCAAGAAGTTGATGAAATTATAATAGTTGAAGATGGTACACCAAAAGAACTCCTCTTCCAGCAATTTATAACAGATATAGAAGTAGATGGCTCTAATAACAAATGGATTGCAACTTTAGATACTGGTGTGTATTATTTATCTTCTGATGGACAAGAAACCATACTTCATTTTACTAAAGACAACTCCCCTTTACCATCTAACAATGTTTTGGATGTATCTATAGATAATGTTAATGGTTTAGTTTATATGGCAACAGATAAGGGATTATTAGCCTATAAATCTGACGGTTCAAAACCTCAGGAAACACTAAATAATGCCTATGTATTTCCAAACCCAGTGCGACCAAATTTTAATATAGCCGAAGAAAAAATTAAAATACGAGATATTTCTGAAAATCTAAACATAAAAATAACAGACATCGAAGGTAATCTAGTTGCAGAGGCAGAAACCAATACAAATTCAAGATTTAAAGGATATAATTTAGAAATTGATGGTGGAACAGCACTTTGGAATGGCAAAAATTTATCAGGAAGAGAAGTAGCAACAGGAGTGTATTTAGTGATGCTTTCAGATTTAGAAACTCTTGAAACTAAAGTGTTAAAAGTAATGGTTGTGAGATAATGTTTATTTCTACAAAAGCCATTGTATTATCTAAGCTAAAATATAGAGATAGCGACTTAATTGTTAGATGTTACACTAAGCAACAAGGCATAGTCAGTTTTATTTTAAGAGGTATTTTAAAAAGTCGTAAACGCGCTAGTAAAACTGCTTATTTTCAATTGCTTTCGCAATTACAATTAGATTATAATTTTAAATCTAACAGCTCACTTCATAGCATAACAGAAGTTAAATTAGACACCTTTTATAGCAGCCTTCACACCAATGTATATAAAAGTTCAATAGTAATTTTTTTATCTGAAATTTTAGCGACTACATTACAAGAAGAGGAGGCTAATACATTATTATACGAGTATATAGAAAATGCATTACAATGGTTGGATAATAGTGAGGACTATGCCAATTTTCATTTATTATTTTTAATAAACTTAACTAAATATTTGGGTATTAATCCAGACACTTTAAATATAGACCTTAAGTATTTTAATTTACAAGAGGGTAAGTTTGAAGTTAAACCTTCAAATAAATATTCTATTTCAGGCGAAAATTTAACACTCTTAAAATTGTTATTAGGCACAAATTTTGCGGTTTTAAATGAAATAAAAATAAATTCAAAACAAAGACAAGCCATGTTAACTTTAATATTGCTTTATTTTGAATTACATTTGGGAAGTTTTAAAAAACCCAAATCATTACAAATATTTAATCAAGTATTTAATTCTTAAAATGAAGCAGTTTTGTGTAGTTTTTTTATTTGTATCCGTTATTGTAAACCTCCATGCGCAACAATTAAAAGTAATTAATAGCACTACAAATGAGCCAATTCCTGGAGTTGCAATCTTTAATAAAAATAAAGATAAAAGTGAAATTACAGATTTTGATGGTTTAGTAAATTTAAACGTGTTTTCAGAGAACGAAACACTTATTTTTCAACATCTTAGTTACAAGCGTAAAGTTAAAAAGAAAGCACTATTAGCTAAAGTCTTAAAGTTAGAACGCACAGCACAAGGACTAGAAGAAATTGTGATCTCTGCATCAAAGTTTAAGGAAAACAAAAATGATATTCCCAGAAAAATAGTTAGTTTAAACGCAAAAAACATCACATTTTCTAATCCGCAAACAAGTGCAGATTTATTAGAAAACACAGGGCAAGTCTTTATTCAAAAAAGTCAATTAAGTGGAGGAAGTCCAATGATAAGAGGGTTCTCAACAAATAGACTTTTAATAACTATAGATGGTGTTAGAATGAATAATGCCATATTTAGAGGCGGAAATCTTCAAAATGTAATCTCTATAGACCCATTTTCTGTAAGTAAAACAGAAGTTATTTTAGGAGCAGGATCTGTAATTTATGGTAGCGATGCCATTGGAGGCGTTATGAGTTTTTACACCAAAACACCGCAGTTCTCTAAAACAGATTCTTTAATAACTAATACAAGTTTAGTAGGACGATATGCCACTGCAAGTAATGAAAACACAGGGCATATTTCTTTAAATTTAGGATTAAAAAAATGGGCTTTCTTAACACAAGCTAGTTATACATCGTTCGATGATTTAAGGATGGGAACACACGGTCCAGAAGCATATTTAAGACCAGAATTTGTGAATACAGTGAATGGACAAGATCAGGTTGTAAATAATAACAACCCTAAAATACAAAGGCACACAGGATACAACCAATTAAATCTAATGCAAAAAGCAAGCTATAAAGCGGCCGAAAATTTAGATTTAAATTTAGGGGTATATTACACCACAACCTCAGACAATCCAAGGTACGATAGATTAACGCGCTATAGAGATAATACACTACGTTCTGCAGAGTGGTATTATGGGCCACAACGTTGGTTTATGGTTAATTTTGGAGCCACAAAATTAAGCAGTAATTCAAATCTGTACGATAAAATAAAAACAAATATTGCCTTCCAAAATTTTAACGAAAGCCGAATTGATCGTGACTTCCAAGATGTTGAAAGGTCAATTAAAAAAGAACAAGTAAACGCTTATTCTTTTAATCTCGATTTTGAAAAAGATTTAAATACTAAAACTAAATTATTTTATGGCTTAGAATATGTGTTTAATTCTGTGTTTTCAAAAGCTAAAATAGAAAATATAGAAACAGGGCAAACAGAAAAAACAGTAACACGCTATCCAAATAACTCGCAGTGGCAATCTGCAGCACTTTATGCAAGCTTAAAATACAAACCTAATCCTAAATTTGTTTTCCAATCGGGTTTACGATATAATAATGTATCGTATAAGGCAGATTTTACAGAAAATAATACGTTTTTAAACCTTCCATTTCAGTCTGCAAAAAGTAATTCTGGAGCATTAACAGGAACTGCAGGTTTTAATTGGATACCAAATAACAAAATTCAATGGCGTCTTAACCTTTCTTCAGCATTTAGAGCACCAAATATAGACGATATAGGTAAGGTTTTTGATTCGGAACCAGGATCAGTAGTTGTTCCAAATCAAAATTTAAAACCAGAGTATGCGTATGGAGGAGAATTAGGGTTAAGGTTAAAAGTCTCTAAAGCTTTAACTTTAGATATGGCGACTTATTACACCTATTTAGACAATGCGCTTGTAAGAAAAGATGGAAATATAAATGGCGAAACCGAAATATTTTATGCTGGAGAGTTAAGCAATGTGCAGTCTATCCAAAATGCATCAAAAGAGTGGATTTATGGTTTTGAAATTGGTGCAGAATTACAATTATCAAATTATTTTAAACTCACATCGCAATACAATATTCTTGGAGGAACAGAAGAAAAAAATAATATTGAGGTTCCTGTAAGGCATGTCTCTCCTAATTTTGGAAGTACTCATTTTGTTTGGGATAAAAATGCATTTAAACTCGATTTGTTTGCAAATTACAATAACGAGTTAGCGTTCAATCAATTAGCAGAATCAGAAAGAGGCAAAGATTATATTTACGCTTTAGATAAAAATGGGAATCCCTATTCGCCATCTTGGTACACACTAAATTTAAGAACGCAAGTTCAAATTAGCGATGCTATGCTATTAACTACAAGTTTAGAAAACATAACAGACCAACGTTATAAAACGTATTCTTCTGGAATTGCAGCTCCAGGACGAAATTTAATTGTTTCTTTAAAATACAGTCTATAATAGCAGTCAATAAAAAAGCTTTTGAAATGACTCAAAAGCTTTTTTAATTTTATTGTCACGTCCTGAAATAAGTTGACACAAAATCGACTTATTATGAAAAACAAAGAAACCAAAAGAGTAAAACGTACCCAACGCGATTATAATTTAGGCTTTAAATTAGCCCTTGTATCAGAGGTGGAAAAAGGCAA
>NZ_JBSHNP010000083.1:0-397 GCF_053604675.1 Lacinutrix salivirga | reverse complement strand
TTTTGCTAACTTACGTATTTTACCGTAAATATCATACTCTACTTCCCAAGTTTTTTCTCCAGAAGAATTATACATTTCAACAGGAGTCCCTAAATAATCTGTGATAATAGAGTAGGTGTCGTTAGCTGTTATTTTTGCGGCAGGTTTAAAAGTACCTTCGTCAAAAATCCAAGTGATTAAGTTATCTAGTGGTTCTGGTTTGTCTTTTTCTAGTACTCCTTCTTCGTTAATTACAAGTTTTGGTCTGTCTTTTAAATTGTATTGCCACTCGTGTAGAGGTACGTTTCCGTCCCAAATAAAGCGTGTAATTTTTGCTTTATTATCTATAGACCCTTCGACTGCGCTCAGGGAGACAATACTGCGAGATGTTGATTTTA
Organism: Lacinutrix salivirga; assembly: GCF_053604675.1. Classification (NCBI taxonomy): domain Bacteria; kingdom Pseudomonadati; phylum Bacteroidota; class Flavobacteriia; order Flavobacteriales; family Flavobacteriaceae; genus Lacinutrix; species Lacinutrix salivirga. The sequence goes on along the minus strand of NZ_JBSHNP010000083.1, from coordinate 20 downwards.
ATTTGGCAGTACGTCTGCCT
>NZ_JBSHNP010000082.1:0-61684 GCF_053604675.1 Lacinutrix salivirga | reverse complement strand
CATGAAAACACCTAATTTTATACATAACAAAAAACCAGAGAAGTTAACTTCTCTGGTTTAATTTATTTTTTAAAAACTGTCAACCTATTTTAGGACGACTCATATAGTCTAATTATATTATTTTTTTATTGCCTTTTTACTAATAGTTATACCATTAGACAACTCTATTTGCGCCACATAAGGTGCTTGACTTAGTTTAGAGAGGTTGTAAATCTCTGTACTATTGTTTCCTTTTAAATTATATAACACACGTCCTAAAGCATCGTAAATAGTAATATTTTTTATAGCTGTGTCTTGTGATACAGAAAATTGAACATTATCATTAGCGAGCTCTAGTATCGAAATAGTATTTGTAGCAATTTCATTTTGATCTACAGAAAGGGTATTTGGGTTAAATATAATTTCAAAACGATCGTCAAACTCACCAGCTTCAGAAGTAAAGGTATAGTCTGAAGCATTCAAGTCATGCACAATAGTCATGTAATTATCTTTTAAATATATGGTGTTGTTATTTAAAAAATCACCTTCAAAATGATCGATAGATAATGTATAAAGTGTAGATGCAGTAACGTTAGATTTAAAACTTACAGGAATCACTTCATCTATATCTAAACTACTAGGATTTTTACCTTGTATAGCAAATTTTCTAGGGTCATTATCTATTTTGGTATAAATCATTGCAGAAATACCACTGCCTAAACTTCTTGAGGCATCATAGGCTCCTCCATCATAACCATTAGTTCCACCATCTACATAAGCGACTAGCATTTGATTAAAAATATTAGTATCTGTAGTTAAGTTTAACCACAATCTGTTAGGAGTGGAGTTGTTATTATTAGAATTATTTCTAAAGAAAAGAGTATTACTTGTAGCATCAGCCATTCGCATAGCATTAGTAAAAGTAACCTCTGCATTTGCTAAACCTTGTACAAAAAAGCCTTGACCAGAAGGCACAAAATTATCTGGAGTTACGCCATCTCCTCCAGCTGTATTACCACTATTACGAGTAATAATTGCATAATCTGCATCTGTAAAATTTTGACCTTGGCTACCACTAGCGTTAGGATCTGCAAGTGTATTTTGCGACCATAAATAAATCACACCATTAATAACACTAGTATTAGCATCTAAAAAGGCATAAGCATCTAAAGCCGAAGGGTAAGGATTACCAATTAAATTCCAATCGTTATCGCCATTTGCGCCATTATAAGCAATAGCTCTAGTGTATTGTCCATTATGTAAAGGACCCTCAAAAGTATAAGTGTATTGATTGCCAGAAACAAAGCCAACATTAGAGTGTGTAGAGGCAAAACCCATTCCTGGTTCCATTATAAAACTGCTTGCAGTTGGATTAGTAACAAAGGTCCAATCGTCTCCATTATCATCAATATCGTCAGAGCCTGGTGTAAATGTATTTGTATTTGCGTTTTCTATTAGAACATCTTCAAAATTAGCAGCATTAAACCAAAAACGTCTTCCTGGATTGGCAAAAGCTAAACCATTAGCTACAGTAACGTTTGCAGCAGGCGAACTCCAATAAGTATATTCAAAAACACTATTTAAAGGTGTTGTTTCTTTATTAACTAAAGCAGTACCTGACCCTATTAACGTAAATAGAGCAGAGTCGTTGTTTTGAACAAAGTTACCTTGTGTTTCTACGTATAATTCGCCGTTAACTTCTATACTGTTTTCAATTTCAACAAAGGTATTATTACTTACAGTTAATCTAAATTCAGGATTTGTTGTGACAGGGTTTGTGTTTATGAGTAAAGAACACGCATTGAAGCTACCAAACGTTGCAGTGTCATAGCTAGCATTTAAAATAGCTTGAGTCGAAGAATCTGGATTTCCATTATCCCAATTCGTGCCATCCCAAGTTGTGGTTGCAGGACATTGGCAATCGTTTAAATGAGAACCTAATTTACTGGTATTGTTAGATGGCGTAGAAGTCCATTGAGAAGGAGTATAAGTTGGCGTTGGAGCCAAAACATCTTCGTTTCTTCTAAGCACAATATCTCTAGCAAAATTTGTATTTACTCCTATGGTTCCTATAACATCAATATTAACACCATCTCTGGTTTGTAATGCCATAACATCATTACCAGTAAATACGATTGCTCCTCCAGCGTTACATTGATCTGCAACACCATTATCACATAATGCTGAGCCGTTTCTCGAAATTAAAAATGTTGAATATGGAGCTACAGTACCCACTAAATTTGTTAATAAAGGAGGATTAGTACTTCCATTTGTAAATCTTGCTAGTTGGTAATTGGCTAAATCTATACTTGTAGTCGATGGATTATACAATTCTATATATTGTTCCTCAGGTGTACCAGGTGCAGACTCATGATATTCAGAAATAAATAATTCTGCACAATCTGTAGCTGGTGTTGTAGCAAATACTTCTCCTTGTGCAGAAACTGTTTCGTTAGGCAACGCAGAGCTCGTAATAGTTATAGTTTCGTTATAAGTATTTACGGGCAATCCAAAAACGAGTTGAACATAAATATTTGTTAGTGCAACACTGCCAGAAGTTATTGGTAACACAATGCTAGAAGAAAATGGACCTCCAGGATTTGTTGCTATTTCAAAACTTGCAGGTGCAGTAATTGTAATATCTGTTGTTAAATTAAAACCTTGAACAGTAAAAATTTCAGGTTCTAAAGATACATTTCCTTCTACATAACTTAAACCAGAAATACCGTTTGGGTTTGCTATTATAACAGGAGCACTATTTGGAGTTCCAGTAACTGTAACATTATCTAACCAAAAACGCTCTCTATTACCATTATTGGTCATTATTACTCTTAATTGTAAAGAGCCACCAGTAATCCCAGTTTCTGAAACAGTTGCTGTAGTAAATGTACCACCAATTAAATTGCCATTTGTTGTAGCAGTAATCCAAGTTACACCATTATCTATAGTATATTGGGTTACATAAGAATCATTTGCTTCTGTATGCACATTTTCTTCAGCTTCTAAACTAAATCCTATATTAGTAAATGCTGAGGTGTTAAGTATTGGAGAGTACCATATTGCTGGTCCACCTGTATCTCTTCCTGTTAACCTTCCGTTTCTTACTTGAAACCAGTCGTTAGTTGCTGCAAATAAAGTTCCTGTTACATCAACAGACCAATTAACACCGTTAGTGTCAACCTCAGTCATTGTGGTATAAAAAGCTCCTTTTAACGCTTGACCATTAAAATTTTCTGTATAAATAGTTTGAGAATAACTGTAACTAAATGTAAATAAAACTGCGACAATAAGTAATTGTAAATGCTTCATAATTTGAGGGCTTCAATAGATCAATAAAATTATTAATTAGGATAAAGATATTTTAATACTTTATTTAAAACAAAAAAGACAGTTTTTATTAGGTCAACACTAAGTTTTTATAGATTATCTGTTTAGTTATTTCAAATTTTTAAGATGAATGACAAGTTAATTCACTGCTTATTAGATGTTATTAAAATCCGTAATGAACAAAAACCTTTTGGATTATTCATTTAAAGGCTGTTATAATTTTAAAGATAGACTTTGAGGTAATATAATAACATTTTATATCTATTAATTAGTAATGTAAAGTCTGTAAATAAATAATACAGTGGCTAAATTGTAGTCGTAAATTTATAACCAATATAAGCGCAAGTTTATTAAATAGTTTTATTTTTAATGCATGTACCAAAAACAGACATTTACAGTTACCGAAGCTATAAAAAAGTTAGAACATTACTGTGCTTATCAAGAGCGCAGTCATAAGGAAGTTAGGCAAAAGCTAAGAGATATGAATATGATACCAGAAGCTTTAGATGTTGTAATTGTTCATCTTTTGGAGCACAATTTTCTTAACGAAGAGCGTTTTGCAAAAGCTTATACTAGGGGAAAATTCAGGATTAAAAAATGGGGTAAACAACGTCTTATTTTAGAATTAAAGAAAAAAGATATTTCTAAATTTAATATACAGACAGCACTTAATGAAATAGATGATGAAGAGTATTTACAAGTATTTAATGAATTAGCAAAAAAAAGAGTAAATTCTATAAAAGAGACCAATATTTATAAAAAACGAAAAAAGCTTATAGATTATTTATTATATCGTGGTTGGGAGTCTTTTTTGGTATATGATAAAGCCAAAGAACTTATAAAATAGTAGCATAAAAAAAGCCTTTCAGAAATTAAATTTGAAAGGCTTTAGTTTTTTTATTTTTTAAATCTTAAAGATTAAATACAGCTCCAAAACTTATTGTAAACTGGTTATGAATATTTTCAGGTCCAACAGGATTTTCCTTATATTTAGCTAATGGAGTATTTAATTCAGAGTAAATTCCAAAGCCATCAGTAAATAAATAACGAAAGCCTAAATGACCTCCAAAATTTTTAGTACTTAAACTTAAACCTGGATACACATCAAAGTTTTCGTCAATATTAATAACGTTTCCTAAGTTGGCATTTAAACGTGCCTTAATATCAAAACGGTCTCCAAAGTCAGCATTTAGAATGTCATTGTCTTTTACACTTAATGCATAAGTAGAAGATACACCTATGGAAAGATTTTGTCCAATTCCATAATCATAGCTTACATTTATTCCAGTAGCAAAATCCTGAAAATTAGCTCCAATCTGAAATTTTTGATCCCCTTTACCTTCAAAAGCCTGCGCGTTTATAAACGAAACACTAAGTATGGCTATTACAAATAGTAATTTTTTCATGTTTTTTAAATTTATTTTATTTGGTGTTTTTTATTGCTTGCTCATTTTTCCAGTCTATCCATTTTTGACCTTTTAAACGTCGCATTAAGTTGTCAAAATTACGCATTACTACAATATTATAGACTGCTTTTCCTAAATTTTTTGGATGTCTAGCAATAGCTCGTAAACTCATTGAGAATCCAGGTGTTAAATATTTCATGTAATGCCAATAGCCTTCTGGCATATAAAGCACTTCGCCATGGTTTAATTCTGTAATATAACCTTTAGCCTTTTTTAATGCTGGCCATTTGTCAAAATTAGGATTAGAAAAATCGATATCTTCTCTTACAATTAAAGAATGAGGGATTTTATAGAGGTGTTTATTTTGTTTTTGATCAAAAAGAATACACTGTTTTTTTCCTTCAAAATGAAAATGAAAAATATTTGCCAAGTCGATATCGTAGTGCATAAAGGTATGCGAATTGGTACCACCAAAAAACAACATAGGTAAACCCTTCATGAGTTTTAATCCAAAATCAGGAAATGTAAAGTCCTTTTGAAGCTTAGGCACTTCCTTTAAAATATTCCATAAAAAAATACGATATTTTGTAGGCTCTCGTTTTAGCAAATCTACATATTCGCTCATTTTCATTTTGGCGTGAGGCTCATTAAACCCATCTTTGTAATCTACAGGTCTATCATCATATAAAGGGACAATTTTATCGCCAGCTACTGTTTTCATATACTCTAAACTCCATTTAGAATAGGCTGGCCAATCCTCAATATATTGCTCAATAACCACAGGTTTTTGTGGTTTAAAGTAATTGGATATAAAGTCCTCTTTGGTTATCGTTTTAACACGAGGTATATGTTGAAGATTTAATTTCAAATAATATTAAATTAAGCCTACAAAGTTAAATAAACGTTGCTAAATTGAAAATGTTGAAAGAAAACTTTAACTATTTCAGTGCTTTAGCTTTTTGTTTAGCGTCTTCGTTGCGGTCTATTTTATGATCTGGTCGTGTCCATTTTGGCTTTTCTCCCAAAGCTTCAAATTTAGAGTCCGAAGCTTCCACTGTTTCTGGCTGCATTTTTTTAATAAATGGTTTTTGAGGATTTAAACCAAGCATTTTAAACATCTCCATATCTTCATTTACATCAGGATTTGGAGTGGTTAATAACTTATCTCCTGCAAAAATTGAATTTGCTCCTGCGAAAAAGCACATCGCTTGTCCTTCTCTGCTCATGTCTCTGCGACCTGCACTTAAGCGCACTTGCGTTTCTGGCATAATAATTCGAGTGGTTGCTACCATTCTAATCATTTCCCAAATAGAGACTGGTTTTTGTTCTTCGAGTGGAGTACCTTCTACAGCTACTAAAGCATTAATTGGCACAGATTCTGGTTGTGGATTTAAAGTTGACAATGCAACTAGCATTCCTGCTCTGTCTTCAATTTTTTCTCCCATCCCAATAATTCCACCAGAGCAAACAGTCACATTTGTTTTACGTACATTATCAATGGTTTGTAATCGGTCTTCGTAACCACGAGTGGAAATCACTTCTTTATAATATTCTTCTGAAGAATCTAAATTATGATTGTAGGCATATAAACCAGCTTCTGCCAAACGTTGTGCTTGATTTTCGGTAATCATACCTAAGGTACAACACACTTCCATATCTAGTTTATTTATGGTACGTACCATTTCTAAAACATCGTCAAATTCTTGACCATCTTTAACATTTCGCCAAGCAGCTCCCATACAAACACGAGAACTACCAGAAGCTTTTGCACGTAAGGCTTGTGCTTTTACTTGCTGTACACTCATTAAATCGTTTCCTTCTACATTAGTGTGGTAACGAGCTGCTTGAGGACAATAGCCACAATCTTCTGGACAACCTCCTGTTTTTATAGATAATAAAGTTGAAACTTGAACAGTGTTAGGGTCGTGATGTAAACGATGTATTGTTGCTGCTTCGTAAAGCAACTCCATTAAAGGTTTATTGTAAATCTCTAAAATATCTTCTTTAGTCCAATTGTGTCTTACTTCGCTCATAAAATCGTATCAGTTTTGTAATTCAAAAATAGTTATAACCATTTAGATTTTGGTTCTGTTGCGTCTAAAATATCAATATTTAATCTATTTGCCATTTCTTTTGCAACTTTAAATGCTTCTTTTTTACTTTTAGTTCTAAACGCTGTAATTTTTTGATTGGTATTATAAAATAAGTTAACATGAATAATATCATATGTTTTTGACACTCCAGGTTCTGCATCTACCCTTAAAGCTGGATCTAAAGTATATTCCCTAGTATTGAATATTGACACGTATTCTATTTTTGGTAAATTTTCCAATTTACCAATACGGAAACCAAAAAAAGAAAAGAAATTTCGATATGTTTTATTTTCAATTAGTATTTCTATTCCTTTTTTAAAAAAATAGATGATAATTCCAGTAACAATAAGTAAAACGCCTCTAGATTTATTTTCAAAAAATAAGATTAAACCACAGATAAGAAGTGTAATTGCGATGACCCATTTCATAAAACTATTCTTATTGTAGAAAACCATATTTTTCAGATTTTACTTAATTAATACTTATTAAGATTTCGGATTTTTACTTTCTATAACTTCTGCTTCAGCATCACTTTTTAAGTCTTTACCTTTTAAGTATTCTGGTAAATCCATACCAGCCATATTAAACATTTCTTGTAAAGGAGGAACAGATTTGTACATTCCTGACAAGAAATTTGCTGTAGAGGACTTACCATCTTCACCATTTCCACCATTATCCCAAACCGTTACTTTGTCTATTTTGATGTTCTTAATTGCATCAGCTTGTGTTTTTACCAATTCAGGTAATTTATCTGCTATTAATAATAAAACCGCATCTCTACTATTGTTTCCAGCAGCTTTAACAATTTCTTGTAAACCAGCAGCTTGTTTGGTTAACACCTCAAACTGTCCTTGTGCTTCTGCTTGTGCTTTAAATAATATAGCATCTGCTTCACCTTTAGCACGTCTTCTTATACGTTCTGCTTCTGCTTCTGCATCAATTTCTACTTTACGTTTATCAATTTCCGCAGGTACAATAACATCTGCCATTTGGGAAGACCTTTCGCGCTCTGCTCTTGCTGTTTCTGCTTCTTGCTCTGCAGCATACGATTCTTGTAAGGCTTTTGCACTTTGTACTTTTTCGGATGCTATTGCAACACGTTCTGCTTCTGCTTCACGTTGACGACGCAAAGAATCTGAATTTGCTACTGCAATTTTTGCTGTGTTTTCTCCTTCAACCGCTTGTGCATTTGCTGCTGCTACTTGAGTTCTTTCGTCTTGTACAGCATTGGCTTCACCTATAGATCCATCTCTAGTTTTTTCGGCTACAGATTTACGTGCAGCATTTATGGCATGTGCTGCTGCTTCTTTTCCTAATGCTTCAATATAACCAGACTCGTCTACGATATCTGTAATATTTACGTTAATTAGCTTTAGACCTACTTTCTTTAACTCTGATTCTACACTTTGAGAAATATTAGTTAAAAATTTATCTCTGTCATTATTAATTTCTTCAATATCCATTGAAGCAACCACTAAACGTAATTGACCAAAAATGATTTCTTGCGCTAATTCTTGAATATCATTTTGGTTAAGTCCTAAAAGACGTTCTGCAGCATTTTGCATAATTCCAGGTTCTGTAGATACACCAATAGTAAAACGCGATGGTACATTAACACGAATGTTTTGTTTTGAAAGCGCATTCACTAAGTTGACCTCAATAGAGATTGGTGTTAAATCTAAGAATTGGTAGTCTTGAATTACTGGATAAATAAAAGCTGCTCCACCATGAATACATTTAGCAGATTGTCCGCCTCCTACTTTTCCATAAACCACTAATATCCTATCTGAAGGACAACGTTTATAGCGTTTTATTAAAATAATTAGGAATACAAATACAAAAAGTATTGCAAAAATAATGGCTATTGGAAAGCCTAATTTAAAAGGTTCTTGTGTCAGAAGGTAGTTCATGTGTTTGTTGTTTAATTGGTTCTATAGGTTTTTTAGTTTCGTTTACTATTAAAATGCCATTGCTAGTCACATCGACTACTTGTATTAATGTGCCTGATTTTAATTCGGTTAAAGAATCGGACAATGCCTCTAATTCTCGCAAGGAGCCTTGTACTCTAACGCTTACTTTACCCATTTTAGAGCGGTTTGCACCAATGGTTAAATAGACTTCTCCAATTGCATTTATAGCATTTTTATAATCTAGTGTGCCACTATCTGTTAATTTTCTCATGGAATAAAACATAGTTGCCATTATTGCCATCATTAATAAACCACAGCCAAAAGCTGTTATAACCGTTACAGGTCTAGAAAAGTCTGCGTTTATACACGCAATACCAATCCATCCAAAAATTGTAAAAAAGCCAACAAGATTTTTAAAGGTGATAAACTGAAATCCAATTCCTGTATCTGTTTCAACACTATCTAAATCGTCTGTTCCATCTACTCCAGCAAATGTAGTTACAATAACAAATCCAAAGACTAGAGAGCCAATAAGCGCAATAATCCAAAAGAATTGTTCAAAAGCCTCTAAATTAGAAAACCATTCCATATTTTAAATGTATTAAGTTGGAAATATAACACCTTTAAAGGTGTCGAGCAATATTTATTTTGAAAGTAGAATACTTACAGCATTTCCACCAAAACCAACAGCATTAACTATGATTTTTTTAATGCTTTTAGGCAATTCTGATTGTAAATAAGGTACAGCAATAAATTTTTGGTTTTGAAGCATCATTACTGCCATTTCTATACTTAATAGTCCGGAAGCACCAAGACTGTGACCTAACTTCCACTTATTAGTAGTCAATGCAGGCGTTTTGTTACAAAAAATGGTGTTTATTGCATTTATTTCGGCTATATCGCCTTTTATTGTTCCTGGTGTATGCGTTACAATAGCATCTATTTCATCAGGATTAATGTCGCCTAAAGCCATTTGCATTGATTTTTGAAAACATATAGCCTCAGCTGAAAGTGACACGTTATGTTCTAAAACTTCTGTAGCGTAACCAACTCCTATAATTTTTGCTAAAGAATTAGGATTGTCTTCCAACTCTAAACAGGCCATTGCTGCACCTTCCCCTAATACCATTGTGTTTTTTGTTTTTTCCAGATTAAGTGCTTGGCAAGGATAAGATTTTTCGCTTTGCTCTGAGTGACAATAGATTTTAAGTGCTTGCATTTGTGCAATTGTAAAAGGTGTTAAAGGTGCTTCGCTTCCTCCAACTAAAAATTTTGTTGCCATACCAGCTTGTAACCAAGCAATTCCGTTTAACATAGAATGCAATGCAGTAGAGCAGGTTATGGAGTGGCTTATTTCTGGACCTTTAGTTTGCAAATCGTGAGCAATCCAAGAGGAGATGTTTCCGAGTGTAGTGGTTGGTGAGGTTAAGGTTTCAGCTTTGTTTCTATTTAAAAATGCTTTATGATAGTGTTCAAAAAGAGCAGTTGCTCCTCGAGATGAACCTACGTTTACTCCAAAATTATCCTCAGGATTCCATCGTGCTTGCTGTATTGCTTGCCTTGCCGAATGTATTGCAAATAAAACAGAATCATCTAAAGATTTGTATTTTGCGTCAGATACTTTTAAGTGTTCTATTATAGTTTTAGATTCTGCAGAAAGTTGTGCCACAACATTACCTTTCTTTAAAGACAAAAAATGAGTATTGGTGTTGTAATTTTTCCAAATTTCATTAGTTGTATTTCCTAAAGGAGAAATAGATTGAATGGCTGTAATAAAAACGGGTTTTTGCAAGAAATTTTATTTTAGGCAAAAGTAAAGCTTCTAAAAATGTAACAAAAGCGAAAAATATATTACTTATAAAATAAATAGATTATTATGGAAGAGCACGTACAAAATAAAAATTGGTTTGGTCGTAACTGGAAATGGGTTGTGCCAGTTGGTGGTTGTTTAACCATTATTATAGTTGGGATTTTTGTTTTAGGAGCTGCTGTATTTACAGGTATCAATGCTTTTAAAAATGCTACACCTTACGAGCATGCTGTAACACAGGCAAAACTAAACCCTTTAGTCCAAGAAAAACTAGGAGATTCTATTGATACTTATGGGATGTTTAGTGGAAACTTAAATTATACAAACGGAAAGAGTGTTGCAGATATTAGCATTCCTATTGAAGGCGAAACAGGGAAAGGCACGTTGTATGTTGTTGGAGAAAAAATTGACGATCAATGGGATTACGACGCGTTGTACGTAATTATAAAAGATACTGAAGAGAAAATTGATTTGTTGGAGACGGTTAGTTTGGAGGCGGATTAATTTTAAATTAAAAAGCTATTTCGAATAATTTTCTACTGCAAAATTTCCCCAATTAGCAATAGAGTGTATTACTGGCACTAAAGTTTTTCCGAATTCGGTTAACGAATATTCCACTTTTAAAGGTGGTTTTGTGGTATATACTTTTCGTTTTATAATATCGTCTTCTTCTAGTTTTTTTAATTGTAAACTTAGCGTACGCTCTGTTACTGTTGGCATTTCTTTTCTTAATTCATTATACCTAAGTGGTTTTTCTATTAAATGAAATAAGATAACCGTTTTCCATTTTCCACCAATAAGACTCATTGTTAAACTTGCACTACAAGGGTATTCTTTTTGTTTGAATATATACATAATACCAACTAAAATTAAACTATCCTTTTTGACCGTTATTGCAAAGATAAAATACTATACTTACTTTTGCAACTATAAAAAATATAGTATAAATTAAATACAGATAAATATGAGTTTTATAGAATCTATGCAACATCGTTATACCACTAAAAATTATGATGCCTCTAAAAAAATTGAAAAAAATAAAATTGAAGAATTAAAAACAATTTTACAACTAAGTCCATCGTCCATAAACAGTCAGCCTTGGAAATTTACTTTTGTATCCAACACAGATACCAAGCAAAAATTATCTGAGGTGTCTTGGATAAATAACGAGAAAGTAATTGATTGTGATACTGTTGTAGTGTTTAGCCGAATTAATAATTTAGAATTGTTTGAAGCGCAAATAGAAAAAGAACTTCCAAAAGGTGCAGTGGATTATTACAAAGAGTTTATTAAGCCTCAACCAGAAGCACACATTAAATCATGGTTTGAAAAACAAGTGTATTTAGCGTTAGGTATTTTACTTAGTGCTTGCGCAGAAATGGGAATTGATGCAACACCAATGGAAGGTATTGAACCTATTAACTACGATAAAATTTTAAATCAAACCGATTACTCGACAATTGTAGCAGTAGCTATTGGTTACAGAGATAAAGACGATTTTAATCAACCAAGTAAAAAGCCTAAATCGAGAAGATCTTTAAATGAAGTAGTAAAATCTATTTAGAAGAAGAAATTTCACTTTTATAAATAATACTCTTATAATTTATAGTTTTATTGAACCTTTAGAATAAAAAAGTCATATTGAGCGCAGTCGAAATCCTCTAGTTTTTAAAACAACAAAAGCTCGACTGCGCTCAGTTAGATAAAAACTATTTCATATTTAAACAATCTCAGTAATTCCGTTGGTACTAAAAGATAGACATTTAAAAACAGACTACACTGTCTCCAAAGCAGCTTCAATAGTAGTATAAATAGTTTCTAATTGTTGTTTAGTAATTACATAAGGGACTTGTATATAAATAGTGTTTCCAAGAGGTCTTAAAAACACACCATTTTTCATAAAAAAATGTAGTAATTTATCTCGTAAATCACCATAGCGTTTCATTTTTACATTTAAATCTAATGCATAAATAACACCAATTTGCCGAGTAGATTCCACTTTTGGATGGTGTTTTATGCGTAAATCAAAGGCTTTATGCGATGCTGTTATTTGCTTAATATGGTCTTGGATATCTTTAGATTGTAATAACTCTATACTCGCAATTGCTGCTGCACAACCCATTGGATTAGCAGAGTAGGTGTGGCAATGGAAAAAGCCTTTTGCCATCTCGTTACTTAAAAAAGCCTCGTAAATATTTTCGGTACACGATGTAATTGCCATAGGTACCAATCCACCAGTTAAAGCTTTACTAAGGCAAATAATATCTGGTTTAGTGTCCATATAATCTGAAGCAAAATAACGTCCTGTTTTGCCAAAACCAGTCATAACTTCGTCTGCAATAGTTAAAATGTTTTGTGCTTTTAAAAATTTAAGAATTTGGTTTAATCCATTTGCATTATGGATTTTCATTCCTGCAGCACCTTGCACTAAGGGTTCGTAAATAAAACCTGCAATTTTGTGATTAGAAATATAGTCTTTTAATGTAGTTAAAATAGCGTCAGTATTTACGCCATTTGGTGTTGGAATACGCTTAACATTAATTAAAAACTCCTCGAAAGGACCATTGTAAACCGATAAGCCAGAAACACTCATTGCTCCAAAAGTATCACCATGAAACCCATTTTCGAAAGCGATAAAAGTAGAGCGTTTATCGTTAGTATTAAAATAGTATTGCAACGCCATTTTAATACCAGCTTCTACAGCAGTGGAGCCATTATCGTTAAAGAAAATTCTGTTTTGACCTTTAGGTAAAATTTTAATTAATGCTTCGGATAGTTTTACAGCAGGTTCATGCGTAAAATCGCTAAACATTATTTGGTCTAGCTGTTGCATTTGCTGGTAGGTTTGCTCTATTATATACGAGTTACAATGTCCAAACATACAAGTGTACCAAGAGGAAATAGCATCAATATATTCCTTACCATCTTCATCTGTAAGCACGCAACCTTTAGCCTTTACAATTGCTAAACTTTCGGGTTGCAGTTGGTGTTGACGCAAAGGATGCCAAAGGTGTTTTTTATCTCTTTCTTTTAATGTCATAATTAATAGTTCTCAATACAATGTTTCTTGCCTCAAAATCACTCAAACCAACGTTTATGGATACTTTTATTGTAACTGTTTTTGGTTATAACTTGTTAAGTTTCGTTTTAAATTTTTCGGCATATTCCTTAATCACATTTTTATCAAAATAAGGCTCTTCGTCTACACGACCAATAACTGGAACTTTAGCCATTTTTTCAATAATGTCCTCGGTTGTTTTATGCTCGTTTCCGCTAAACATTAAAGCACAATCAAACCCTTTCTCTTTTAATAAATTTAGAGTTAAAAGCGTATGATTAATGCTGCCCAAATAATGCCTAGAGACTACAATTACTTTGTAATCTGGCTGTATTAGGTTTACAATAGTTTGTGTATTATTAATTGGTACTAATATTCCTCCAGCACCTTCAATTACCAAATTATTTGTAGTTTTTGGTTCGGTTATTTTCTTGGTGTTTATCGATACACCATCAATAGCAGCAGCAGCATGAGGACTCATTGGTGTTTTTAATGCGTAACTATTATCGTAAAATTGCGATTTTGTGTTAGAAGTTAGTTGTTTTACTTTTTTAGTGTCACAATGGTCCAATTCACCAGCTTGTATAGGCTTCCAATAATCGGCTTGTAAAGCTTCAACAATAATAGCAGAAGCAATGGTTTTACCAACCTCTGTAGAGATACCTGTTACGAAAATTTTTTTCATTTTAAATCAAATTCGGTTTTACAATCTTCACAAACATATTTGTGTTTTGTATAAAAAGGAAGCGCAGAAAACAACACTCCAAACACAAAGGAAAAGAAAGATTTAAAGTCTTTTATTGTAGAAAATAAATCAATTTTCTCGCTATTACAATTAGGACAATGTATGGTTTCACCCTCGTCATCTAAAGAATATTGCGAAATAGTACTTAAAATATGTTGTGCTTTTAAAGCATCTTCTGCCAGAACTTTTAATTTAACACCACCAATTGCTTGACTCACCAAAGGATCTGTGTCTATTGTTAAATTATCTGACAAAAAAACAGGAATTCCTTCGGCTTCCAAGCGTCCTTTTATAATTTGAGCCTCAGACGAATACGGGAATTTTGCTATGATTTTAAACTTATCACTCATTAGTTACAAAGGTACTAAGTAACTCCAACACTTTAGTGATTTCGGTTTGAGAATTGTAGCTGTGCAAACAAAAACGCAAACGTTCTTTTCCTTTTGGAACAGTTGGCGATAAAATAGCTTTAACGCTAAATGTTTTTTGCTGAAATTGCTCCGAAATAAATTTTACAGTAGCGTTCCCAGAAACTATGCAGCAGTGAATAGCAGAATGACTTGGAATAAAGTGCTTGTTGAGATGAAGTCGAAGTACTTCGGATTTAAAAAATGAAATGTTATTATGCAATTCTTGTATTGGATTTTGTTGCAAGTTTTGAAGCACAAAAAACTGATTGTAAGCTTGAATAACTGAAGCTATTGCGTGAGGCGACAAACCCGTTGTATATATAAACGAACGGCAAAAATTCACTAAATATTGCTTTAGTTGTTCGCTACACAAAATTGCTGCTCCATGGCAACCTATAGCTTTTCCAAAGGTTATAATCCTAGCAAAAACAGCATTTTCTAATCCTAAATCTTGTACTAATCCACAGCCTAATGTTCCAAAAACACCAATAGCATGTGCTTCGTCTATAATTAAAAGCGTTTTGTGTTTTTTACAGAGTTCCGAAAGTGTTTTTAGGTCTGGCGAGTCGCCATCCATAGAAAAAACCGATTCTGTGACTACGTATATTTGGTTGTGAGAGTTTAAATCTTGTTGAATGTATCGTGTAAGTAATTGCTCTAAATCCTTTAAATTATTATGAGCAAATTTATAACCTTTTGCATCACTCATTTTTATACCATCTCTAATGGAGGCATGTATATACTCATCGAACAAAATAATATCTCCACGTTGAGGCACAGCCTGAAAAAAGCCAATATTAGCATCGTACCCAGAATTAAAAACTAAAGCCGACTCGCTATTATAAAATGAGCTTAATGTGGTTTCTAAACTAGTGTATAGTGAGTGATTTCCTGATAATAAACGCGAACCTGTTGCTCCATTTTGAGCCATGTTATTACTCACTACATACTTGTGAGCAGCATTAAAAATTGTTATATTTTTAGAAAACCCTAAATAATCGTTAGACGAAAAATCCACTAAATTATTTTGTAAAGGTAAAGAGCGTAAGCTGTTCTCTGCTTTGCGATTGTCTAGTTTTTGCTGTAGTTTTTTTGGAAGCATTTTAATCTATGTAAACAATTTTACCTGTGTTTTGTATTCATAGTTAAAATAAAAAATCATTATTTAATGCTTATAAATTAAACCACACTTTCCAAGGCATTTTAGCAATTACTAAAATTAAAGCGATTGTATAAAATATAGCTATAGTTTTTAATTTTGGCTTAGATAATAATTTCTTTTTGTGCTTAGAGTAGCCAATCGTAATTAATGCAACTGCTATAATCATAGTTAATGGATGTTCTATGATATTTGATCGTAAGGTACTGTTTTTCATTACTTCTCCCATACCTATTTCGCTAATTATACTTAAATAATCTGCTGCAAAAAAGAGCACAATACCTATAAGTAATTGTATGTGAGATACGATAAGTGTAAACAGCGATAATCTAAAATCTTTAAAGGAATATTCTTTATTAGTAAAGGTTTTGTAAAGCGCACTTAAAGTGGCTAATACTAAAACTATAAACACTAAATAAGCCCAATAGGAGTGAAGCATTTTTACGGTTGGATACATAATCTTGAGGTTTTTTTATTTAAAAACAAATGTAGTAATTATTAAGCATAAAAAAACCGCTTCGGTTGAAGCGGTTTTTAAAATAATAAGATTTATTTAAAAGTTGTAACGTAAACTAACGTTCCATGTTCTACCTAAACCAAAGTAACCTCTGTTACTTACGTTAATTCCTTCATAAGTTTCATCACCTGCTTCAACAGGATTATTTGATGATAATTCAGATAAATATACAGAATCAAACAAGTTATTTATGTTTAATCTAAAGTCAAGAGATTTGTCGTCTTCTTTTCCTAAAATCATTTTGTAAGATGCTCCAAAATCTACTAAATCGTAAGATGGTAACTCTAAATTTTCTTTTACAGCACCTACTCTTGCGTAAAGCTTATCGTTATATCTATAATCTGCATCAAAGCTAAAGTTACGTGTTACATTATAAACAAAACCTAATCCAGCTGTGAATTGAGCTGCATCACCAACTTTACCTCCATCTACATCTACATCTTCAAAATCTAAAACATTATTTTCTTCATCTCTAGTAGTTGTTCTCGCATTACCAACATATTCCCAATTACCCATAGAGGCAAAACCTTTAAGTCTTAATTTATCCATTACTCTAGCTGTAAAATCTACTTCTACACCTGAGTGTAATTGCTCAACACCTTCGTTTGTAATAAAGATTAAGTTATCATCATCATCTGTATCAGAAGTTGTTGTTACTCTATCTTTCCATGAAGTTCTATAAAGGTTAAGACTTGCAGAGAACCTTGGGCTAGAAAAAGCATAACCAGCTTCAAGACCAAAAATCTTTTCATTTTCTGTTAAAGGGTTTACTTGGTTTGTAAAGTTTAAGTAAATATTATCATGGTATGGCTGACGAGAATAATATCCTGCATTAACATATATATTATTGTTCTCGTTAATTATATAGCTACCACCAGTTTTTACATTAAAACCAAAGTTAGATACTTTTTCTGCTTTTGTTCCATCTGTAATAGACTCTCCAGTATCTGGGTTTACAAAATCAGCATTAGTTTCAGCTTCGATTTCAGCAATTAGCTCATCGTCTGCATATTGGTATCTATCAGTTCTTTGGTGAGATTGGTTAGATGCAGCACCTTGAAAGAATACCGACATATTATCATTAGCATATTCTAATTGAGCGAATAAACCACCATAGTTAATAGTTTCTTCGTAATCCCAAGCGATTCTTTGGTCTTCTCCTAATGTATTAAAAGTTGCAGTCCATGGATTTGCAGCATAAGCTTCTGTAACCACAACACTCTTATAAGTTCCAAAAGAACCATAAGTTTGGTGATTATTATTTTGATCAACTAATCTAATGTTCTCTTGCCAAGATTTTAAACCATGAAAGTTTTCTACTTGACGGAAGTGAGTTCCGTTATAAGTTCTTAAATCTACACCTGTGTTTAAGGTAAGGTTTTCGCTTAAATCAATTTCTAGGTTAGATACTATACCATACCAGCTATGTAAGTTCATAGATGCACGTGTTACATATCCATTTCCTGCTGCAAAATTCCCTCCTGCTCCATCTGTTACAGCATTGTTAAAAGCATGAATTGCATTATAATCTACTAAACCATCTGCAGTACGTATTCTGTTACCACGTCCTCCAGTTCCTCCTCCTCGTCCCCAAGAAGCATATAATACAGTAGATAAGTTTGTATTGTCGTTTATAGTAAAATCCCAGTTTAAGTTAGCTACAGGCTTGTGATAAAAGTTCCTTCTTTCTGTTTGGTAATTCCCTTGGTAATAACCATAGTTGTCATTAAATTTTCTACCTCTTTCTAAATATGTTTCAATAGATTTAGAAAAGTTTTGATCATGCCATTGTGGAGCACCAGTTAATAAGAAATTGAAGTTATGATTTTCGTTTGCTTTATAACCAAAAGATAAAAAGTAAGTTTGACCTTGACCAAAAGTTCCCATATTATAACCATCACCTTGCCAATGCGTTAATAATGCTGTAACACCAAAACCATTTTCTAACATTCCTGAGCTATAAGATGCTGTTGTTTTTAAATAGTTATTGTTACCAGCCGTAGTTTTTACAAAGCCACCTTCTCTTTTATCAGTGGTTTTTGTAACAAAGTTTACAGTACCTCCTACTGAAGAAATGGCTATTTAGATGATCCTAATCCACGTTGGATTTGAATTCCATTTGCAACATCATTCATTCCTGACCAGTTAGACCAGTACATTTTACCGTCTTCCATACCATTAATTGGCTGTCCGTTTAATAAGAAAGCTGTATTATCTTGCTCAAAACCTCTCACTGCAATCCTAGAATCTCCAAAACCACCAGATTGACCAGCAACATATACAGAAGGTGTGTTTACCAGAGAAGTTGTAATATCTCCAGAACCAATTTTTTCCTGAATTTCTTTAGCTTTAATAGTCGATACAGCAATTGGTGTTTTTCTACCCTCTGCTAAATCGATTACACCAGATCCAACAATTACCACTTCTTCTAATGTGTTATCAGAAGTTAATGTAATGTTACCTAGGTTTGATGTCCCATTGTAAGGCATTGTTACCTTTCCATAACCTACATAAGAAACCACAATTGTTCCTGAGTTTCCTGTAGTTGATAATTTAAAGTTTCCATCAAAATCAGAAGTTGTTCCGTTTGAGGTTCCTTTTTCAATAACGTTAGCTCCTGGTAATGGCAGATTGTCGGAATCTACAACAGTACCTGATACTATACTTTGTGCCATTACATTGGCAGAAAACATAATAGCAATTGCTAGAAATAAAAATTTAATTGATTGCTTCATTTGTTTAAATATTAAAAATTGGTTTTAAATTTTTGGCAAAAGTACGACTTATTAATAGTTTATCATTAACTAAATGTTAACAATTATGCGTGCACAGCAATTTAAAACAAATAAAGCTTTAATAATTATTTAATACAAAAAGCTTTTAACAAGCTTTTTAACAATTTTTATCTAAATTTTTTGAAGTATTTTAAAAGATTTGAGGTTGAAGAATCATGATTTTTAATTTCACTTTTATCAAATTCTTTTAAAATTTTGTTGGCAAGTTGTTTTCCTAATTCTACACCAAATTGGTCATAGCTAAAAATATTCCAAATCACACCTTGTACAAATATTTTATGTTCGTACATTGCGATTAGTTTTCCTAAACTTTCTGGTGTTAACTTTTTAATAAAAATAGAGGTTGTTGGCTTATTGCCTTCAAATACTTTATATGGTGTAAGCGACTCTATTTCGGCTTGAGAATGGTTTTGTGATTGTAACTCTGCTACAACTTCGTCTTTAGTTTTACCATTTAGTAAGGCTTCGGTTTGCGCTAAATAGTTTGATATTAACTTATCATGATGGTCTTGATTGCCATGAAGCGACTCTGCAAAACCAATAAAATCTGCAGGAATTAGTTTTGTGCCTTGATGGATAAGCTGAAAAAAGGCGTGTTGCGAATTGGTGCCTGGTTCTCCCCAAATTAAGGTTCCTGTTTGGTAATTTACTCGCTCTCCATTTCTATCTATACTCTTTCCGTTACTTTCCATAATCCCTTGTTGCAAATAGGTTGCAAATTGGTTTAGATATTGAGAATAGGCTATTACTGCTTCACTTTCAGCTTTAAAAAAGTTGTTATACCAAATGGTTAATAGTGCAGTAATTACAGGTATATTAGACTTAAAAGTCTCATCTCTAAAATGGTTATCCATTGAGTTTGCGCCTTTTAATAAGCTATTAAAATTAGTATAGCCTACTGCTAAAGCAATGGTTAATCCTACTGCGCTCCACAATGAAAAACGACCTCCAACCCAATTCCACATTGGAAAAATATTTTGTGAGGCAATACCAAATTCTTCAACCTTTTTTGTGTTTGTTGATACTGCTACAAAATGTTTGGCAACATCGTTTTGGGTTGCATGCTTTAAAAACCAATTTCTAATAGTATTGGCATTACTTAAAGTTTCTTGTGTTGTAAATGTTTTTGAAACTATAACGAATAGCGTAGTTTCTGGGTTTATTTTTTTTAGTACTTCGTTTACATGGTCTCCATCTACATTACTAACAAAATGTGTGGTTAAATGGTTTTTATAAAACTGAAGCGACTCTACTACCATTGCTGGTCCAAGGTCTGAACCTCCAATGCCTATATTTACAACATCTGTAAATGCTTTGCCTGTAAACCCCTTTTGTTCTCCAGAGGTAATAGCCTGAGTAAAGTGTTTTATTTTTTGTTTAACTTCAAAAATTTCTGGCATTACATTTTTGCCTTCTATTTTAAAATTAGCGTTTTCAGGTGCTCTTAACGCTGTGTGTAAAACTGCTCTGTTTTCGGTTTTATTAATTGTTTCTCCTCCAAAATAGGCTTGTATGGCTTCTTTTAATTTTACTTCATTAGCTAATTCTAAAAGCAACTCGATAGTCTCTGCATTTATCCTGTTTTTGGAATAATCCACGTAAAAATCTTCAAACGTAATGGTGAACTCATGTGCTCTACTAGGATGGTTTGCAAACATGGTTTTCATGTGTGCATTTTTTATAGTCTCGAAATGATTTTTAAGTTTATTCCAAGCCTTAGTTTGGGTTGGATTTACGGTTGGTAATGGCATAAATTATTGTGCTAAAGTGATAAGATTTTTATCAGTTTTTGGTATGTCTTCTAGTTGAGTCTCAAATAAAATGGCATCTAATTGTGCTTTTATTGGTTGTATATAGTCTAGATATTTTACTTTTAAACTGTCTGAAATTGGCTCTGCTTCTGGGAGCTTTTGTTTAAAGGGATCTACTTGTCTTCCGTTTTTCCAAAAGCGATAACACACGTGCGGTCCAGAGGTATTACCTGTCATACCAACCCATCCAATAACATCGCCTTGTTTTACAAAATCACCTACTTTAGATTTTCGGGCTTTCATGTGTAAATATTGTGTGGAGTAGGTTGAGTTGTGTTTAATTTTTACATAGTTACCATTGCCTCCACGTTTTGCCGATTCTATAACTGTTCCGTTAGCGGTTGCTCTAATTGGAGTCCCAATTGCTGCTGTAAAATCTGTGCCTTTATGAGGTCTAATTCTGTTTCCGTAAAGTGCAATACGTCTTTTTAAGTTAAAGCGAGAGGAAATACGCTTATATTCTAATGGTGCTTTTAAGAAGGCACGACGTAAGTTTTTAGCATCTTCGCTAAAGTAATCTTTGATGCCTTTAAGGCTATCCGTTTCGTATTGAAATGCATAAAAAGGCTCATTATTATGTTCAAAATAAGCTGCTTTTATATTATCTATTCCTGCGTAAATACTATCGTCTATATATTTTTCTGTATAGATTACTTTAAATCTATCGTTTTTTTGAAGTCTAAAGAAATCTATTGTCCACGCATAAATATCTGACATTTGATATGCTAATAATACTGAAACACCTTGGTCTTGTAAAGCTTGTGAAATGTTAGAATTAATAACTCCTGAAACTTCTTTCTCTACATATTTAATTGGTTTTGTGCTTTTGTAGGCATGTATGGAATCTTGAAAATTAATAACTACATAATCTTCTTTGTTTGGTTGGTATATGAAACATTTAGGTTCTTGTAAAGAATCGTTAGTACATAAAAGTGTGTATGGTTTACCGACTTGTAATCGTCTTATATCAAAGGTGTCTTTCGCTTTTTCGGCAATTTCGAAAACTCTAGAGTAATTTATATTATTGCGTTCTAAAATTTCTCCAAAACTATCCCCTTTTTTAATGGTATCTCTTTTTACTATATAATCTTTTAAATTAAAGCCAAATTCTAAGATTTCTTCTTCTGGTTCTATAACAGAAACCGTATCTATTATTGGTCGTTCTTCTTTTTTGCAAGAGTAAATTGCAATGAGTAGTACCACTATAAATAAAACATTCTTCATCATTATTCTTTAAACATTAGTTCCCCAATTTTCTAATTCCTCTTTAGACCATAGTTCTGGGAAGAAAATCCTGCGTTGGTATTTTGGATGCATGTATTTTTTCCAGTCGCTTCCACCTGTTGCTTCTCCATCTCCTGTTCCGCTTTCAATATAGTGCTTTGCAGCATTATAATGTGCCATTACCCAAGTTACATTTACTGTGTAATCGTAATGTCTCATTGCTTTTATTAGTTCAGGATTTTTTTGATCTTCTTTAGGTAATTCTTTAAAACGAGTCCATAAATTTTTGGTATTATAACTTTCC
This sequence comes from Lacinutrix salivirga, assembly GCF_053604675.1. NCBI lineage: Bacteria > Pseudomonadati > Bacteroidota > Flavobacteriia > Flavobacteriales > Flavobacteriaceae > Lacinutrix > Lacinutrix salivirga. The sequence goes on along the minus strand of NZ_JBSHNP010000082.1, from coordinate 39,136 downwards.
ATAAATCTTAAAAACTCGTCTTTGTAGCGGTTTTCGAAATTTACTAAAAGTGTCGATTTTTTTCCTGTAGAATAGTCTTTTCCTGCAGCTTGCCAGTACAAGTGTTCAAAGGCATGTGTGTAAGGTGTGTTTCTATTTATAGTACTTCTAAACCTGTAATCGATGAGGTTAATAAGTTCTGTTGAAGCAAATTCAATTAAACGGTATTGTGCACTTTGGAAACCACTAGCTGGTGTTAAGGTATATCGAAATTTCATGTATTGTTCAATTTCCATACCTTCTCTCATTATATTGAACGAAGTGGTTAACATATCGAAATAGCGGCTTATGCGCATTATTTTGCTCTCAAAAAACGTAACGTCTAGATTTTCTTTCTCAGACACTTGAGAGATTTCCCAAAGAATCATTTTAAAAATCAACTCGTTAATTTGATGGTATGCAATAAATACCATTTCGTCTGGCAAAGTGGTACGTTGTGTTTGTAAATTTAAAAGCGCGTCTGTTTGTATATAATCCCAATACGTAATAGGTTTACTGTATAGCAAGCCCATTAGGTGGTCGTCTGTATCCTGACCTATGTCGTTATATTTTTTTTGAAGTGCTTCTAGTATGCTGTCAAAATTTGGTTGGTTTGGCATAATATTTAATCGAAAATTATTTTAAAAGGGTGTTTTAATCCTTTAAAAGCTTCTAAATCTGCTCTTAAAGATCCAACAGCTAAATCTGCTTTAATTCGCAAAGGTATTTTATTTTTGTCTTTACTTACCCAAAGGGTTAGACTTTCTTCTTCTTTAAAGACACGTCCTGCCATTACATAAGGTCTAAATTTTATGGTTTCTACTTCACCAAATTTAGTTTTTATAGTTTCTTCGCCTAAATATTTTAATTTAAAGCCATAGTTTTCTTGGTCAAAAAACATGTCTAATTTTATTTCATCACCAATTTTAAGGGAAGAAACGTCTAATTTGTTTCTTAAATAATAAAATGTAGATACCATATCTTGCACATTTGGCTTGGTATCTATAATTGTTTTTTTATTGTATTTTTTATTAAAAACATGTGCTTTTTGATTGTTTTGATCAAAATCTATTTCTATGTTTTTTTTATGGCCACCTTCATCAATATCTCTAATAAACTTATAGGGCAAAATTTTGTGAGTATCAAAATAGCTTTCGTAACGGTCTTTTACTTTAAAAAACCATTTTATGGCTCCTGTTGTCCAGCCTTTACCAACCACATGAAAAACAGGCTTATTATCTAATGTAGTTTCTTTTACAGATAATGTTGCATTTCCTGCTTTTAAGAAGCCACTATAACTCATTTTAAATTTAAACCATTCTCCATCCTGAAATGCACTTTCTTGTTGGGAAAACGAAAAGTTAAATGCTAGTATAGTTAGTAATATAAGTAATCTTGTTTTCATAATATAAGTCCTTGTAATATAACTCTTTTAGAGCATATTTATTTTGTTATACTCAGTAGATTACAATTACTATTCCAAAAATATAAAACAAAAAAATGCTATCGATATTTATGATAGCATTTTTTAAATTTTTAACGTTAAAGTTTGTTAAAGTGTACCTCTTTTTGCTTGTTCTCTTTCAATAGACTCAAATAAGGCTTTAAAATTACCTGCTCCAAAACCTTGTGCTCCCATTCTTTGAATAATTTCGAAAAACAAAGTTGGCCTGTCTTCAACAGGTTTTGTGAATATTTGTAGTAAATAGCCTTCTTCGTCTGCATCTACTAGTATGGATAGTTTTTGAAGCTCTTTAATATCTTCTTTCATCATATCCATGTGTACACCAAGACGTCTCGGTATATCATCGTAATACGCTTGTGGAGGAGGAGGTAAAAACTCTACACCTCTTGCTTTTAATTGTGCTACTGTTTTTATAATATCGTCTGTTGCTACTGCAATGTGCTGTACTCCTGAGTCTTCGTAAAAATCTAAATATTCTTCTATTTGAGATTTTTTGGCAGCTTTTGCTGGTTCGTTTATAGGGAATTTAATGCGTCCATTTCCATTACTCATTACCTTACTCATTAGTGCAGAGTATTCTGTGTGGATTTGCTTATCGTCAAAAGACAAAAAGTTTACAAATCCCATAACATCTTCGTACCATTTTACCCAAGTATTCATTTGTCCCCAACCTACATTGCCTACCATGTGGTCTATATACTTTAATCCAACAGGTTCTGGGTTGTATTCACTTTTCCATTCTACAAAACCTGGCATAAATACACCTTTGTAGTTTTTGCGTTCTACAAACATGTGTACAGTTTCTCCGTAGGTATAAATTCCTGCACGTACAACTTCGCCAAATTCGTCTTTTTCTACAACTGGCTCCATATATGATTTTGCGCCACGTTTTGTGGTTTCCTCATAAGATTTTCTGGCATCATCTACCCAAAGTGCAACAACTTTTACACCATCTCCATGTTTAACAATATGGTCGTTTATTGGCGATTTACTATTTAGAGGTGTAGTTAGCACTAAGCGAATTTTATCTTGTTTTAGCACATAACTCACCGAGTCTTTGGAGCCTGTTTCTAAGCCTTTATAGGCATAGTCTTGAAAGCCAAATGCCGTTTTATAATAGTGTGCAGATTGTTTGGCGTTTCCAACATAAAACTCTACATAATCTGTCCCTAAAAGTGGTAAGAAATCTTGTGCACCTTCAAATATTTTTTCTAAACCGTAGTTTACCGATTTTACTTCTTTTTTACTCATAATAGTTTAATTTTCTGAGTTCGTTTTTTCGTTTAATTCTTTAGTGTTTATGGAATCTAAATTAATAGAATCACTTTCGATTATAAATGTGTCTTCTTCGTAATATATGGAATCATTTTCATAAAAGGTCGAATCTTGTTCCCATTGGTAATTTGAATTTCTGTCTCGTTCTTTTAATGCTTCCATTACTACTGTTGATACAAATGCGCCATATATAAAAAAGTATGCTACATAGAAAAGAGTTATTATACCACTTATAATTAAAGCGATTATATTTATAATTTTAGCGTTTTTTACATTTGTAAAGCTATTAGGCGAATAAGATTCTGGGTGTTCTAAATACTCTCTAATACTTTTGTTTGCGTTTACTAAACCTACAATACTCAATATTAATGATATTACAGAAACAAAGCCACAACAACAACCTAAAACCACTATAACTAATGCAATAATTCCTAGTGTTTGAGCAGAATTATCTGCTGGTAATTTATTGTAATTCATACTATTCTAACCAAGATTTTATATACTCTTCGTCTGCAATTTTCATGGCTTCTTCTGTAACCATTAAAGGTTTAAAAGTATCTACCATTACTGCAAGTTCGTCTGTTTTAGTTTTTCCTATGCTACGCTCTGTTGCGCCTGGATGTGGACCATGAGGTATTCCTGCAGGATGTAATGATATGTGTCCTGCGTCTATATCGTTTCGGCTCATAAAATCTCCATCTACATAATATAATACCTCATCACTATCTATATTACTATGGTTGTAAGGAGCAGGAATACTGTCTGGATGATAGTCGTATAATCGAGGCACAAAACTGCATACAACAAAGGCGTCTGTCTCAAAGGTTTGATGCACAGGAGGTGGCTGGTGGATGCGTCCTGTTATAGGTTCAAAATCATGAATTGAAAAGGCATAAGGATAATTATAGCCATCGTAGCCTACTACATCAAAAGGATGAGAGGCGTACACCATTTCAAAAATATCGTCTTGTTTTTTAACTTTTATTATAAATTCGCCCTTTTCGTTGTTGGTTTCTAACTCTTGCGGTTGGCGAATATCGCGTTCACAAAAAGGGGAATGTTCTAGTAATTGCCCAAACCAGTTTCTGTATCGTTTTGGAGTATAAATTGGTCTGCGAGACTCTACAATAAACAATCTATTATCTTCTGTGTCAAAATCTATTTTATAAATTATACCACGTGGCACTAAAAGGTAATCTCCATATTTAAAATCTAAGTTGCCAAGCATTGTGCGCAATTTTCCTGTGCCTTTATGGATAAAAATTAACTCGTCGGCATCTGTATTTTTATAAAAATAATCTTTAGTAGATTGTTTTGGTGCAGCTAAAATAATTGTACAATCACTATTGGTAAGCACTGCTTTTCGGCTGGTTAAATAATCGTTTTCTGGCTTAATTTGAAAACCTCTGAAACGATAAGATTGAATGTGATTTGCTTTTGCAATTTTTGGAGCAACACTATATTGTTTTCTAATTTCTTTAACTTGTGTTGGTCTTTGCTCGTGATAAGAATTTGTGGACATCCCATCAAAGCCAATGGTTCCAAACAGTTGTTCGGCATATAGGGTTCCATCAGGTTTTCTAAATTGTGTGTGACGTTTAGGTGGAATTTTTCCTAATTTATGATAAAATGGCATTGTTATTTTATTTAGAAGTTATACTAATAATTAAAAGTTTGAGTCTTTATAATTAATAATAGTTATAAAGATACAATAAAGCCAACTTATTCAGGATTTCTCTTAATAAGAAATTGAAGTAGAAGTAGTAAATCTTTCCAAAAAAGCATCATAGTACTACAAATATCGTTAATTTTTATGAAATTCCTTTTGTTTTAGTTAAAACCAAAACCCTAAATTAAAAAACCAATATCCATCTTTTAACTCTGGTGACCAAGTATATTTAGCTTCAATTGGACCTAAAAACGTTTCAACAGAATAACCAACAGCATAACCAGAATAATCAGGTAGCGAAAACCAGTTTCCTGTATCAAATAAATTGTTTTCAGCATTACTATAATTTGCTGCTAAAATAGCGTGGTGCTTTTTAAATAGCTCATAATCTAAGGTTATTGTGGATTTTACGAAACTATTTGCAGGTATAGATAAATAATCGTAACCATAAAAAGGCTCAAAATTATTTATAAAATCGTTTCCATAGCCACCAAGTACAAAGTTTAAGGATTGATTTGATTGCGGATTAATTTTAAAGCCACCTTGCATTAAAATATTTGTAGAAAACCGATCTGAAAAACTAAAAGCATAACCTAAATCTGCTTTTGCAATAGAAAACTCACTAAAATTATTATTATAATCTGAAGAGTGTAAATAGAGGTGTACATCTCCATTAAAATATACACCTTCATTTGGGAAATATCTATTGTCATAAGTGTCAAACTGAAGCTTTCCAAAAACACTTAAATAATAACTGTCTTCAAATTTAGTATCGTTACGGTTGCTGGATTGCAAAATTGTTTCTGTATAAACTTTATACCATTTATGTTCGGCTCCTAAGGTAAGTGCAAAATCTTTTCTAAACAGTGTTTGAATGTAAAATTGGTTGGTAAAATCCACCACTTTTGCATCAATTTTATTAACGCCTAATACGGCTAAATCTTCTGGATTTAATAATGTTGCTGCATTTACGTTTTTATGAAATTCGTTATATCTTGATTTTACACCAACACTCCAATAAAACCCTTTGTCTATAAAATAATCAAAATTATACCTTACATTATCACCTAAAATAACATCTAACGAAGCAACATCATTATCTAAAAGAAATTGTTTTTTTGTTAAGTTTAGTAGTACAGCACTTTTATATAGGTTATCGTAATGTACTCCAAGTTTTAGAAAAGTTGTTTTGTCTGTTTCTTGAAATCTTGTGATTAAATCATAACCAGCTTTGTTTTTTGATTTTTTTAAATCGTAATTAAAATCGTCGAAGTTATTTGTAGCTACAATATTGTTTAGTCCTTTTTGAAAATCCTTATAGCTTATGGTTTCATTAGGCTTCATTTTTAATTTACCTAAAACATAAGAGAATGTATAATTATCAATACCTTTAATATCAATTTTATTTATTTTAAGACTATCGTGTTGTACCACTTTAAGTGGTTCTCTGGCTTTTTGGTTTTGATTTTGGGCAATAGTTTTAAGTCCTTCTATATTTTTTAATGTGGCATCAACACCACTTTTTATAATTTTTTCGCCTTCGTTAAAAGAGACTACTGTAAAACCATCGATATTTGGTTGTATATAAACATCGGCTAATTTAGCCTTGTTTTTCATCTCCTTAGTGGTTCTAAAATTACTAATTTGTAACAAAATGGAAAGTGCACTGTTTAAAGCATCTCTATCTGATAATCCATCTTGCACATCTACGCCAATAATTAAGTCTAATCCTTTGTCTTTAAGTTCATCAATTGGAAAATTATTAACAACACCTCCATCTATTAATAGTCTCCCATCTATTTGAACAGGTTGAAAGAGCGATGGGAAAGCACCACTTGCTCTAATTGCTAGTGGTAAACTGCCTTTATCTAACATTACAGCTTCGCCAGACTCAATATCTGTAGCTATGCAAAAAAATGGTATTGGTAATTTACTAAAATCGTCGATTTGATTAACATGCATAGTGAGTTTAGAGAGCAAATTATAAGTGTTTTGTCCTCTAGATAATGCTGAAGGCAAAGTGACTTTAAACTTATCAAACGGTAAAATAATAGCATATTTTTCGGCATTTTCTCGTTCGTAAAAGGTTTTCGCTGCTCTTGGTACATTATCGTTAATAATAGCATCAAAATCTACTTCTTTAAATATAGAATCTAATTGTTTACCAGAATATCCTGAAGCATAAAGCGAGCCAACAATAGCTCCCATACTTGTTCCTGCAACATAATCAATTTTAATACCTAAACTATCTATAACTTTTAATGCACCAATATGTGCCAAGCCTTTTGCGCCTCCACCACTAAGTACCAATCCTACTTTTTGTTTTTTTTGCACAGCAATAGAGTCTTGCGCCTGTAAACAAAGTGTAAAAAAAAGAATTATGACAATTAGTGTTTGTTTCATTTTTTGTGATAGTAGTTATAAATTTTTTCTGCTCTAGAGACACCTACAACAGCTTCCAACTCGTCTAATTTAGCGTGCGCTACTCGCTTAGCCGATTTAAATTTTTTAAGCAATTCAACAATTGTTTTTTCACCTATTCCAGGTATAGTTTCTAGCTCTGTATTTAAGGCTGTTTTGCTTCTTCGGTTTCTGTGATGTTCTATACCAAAGCGATGTGCTTCATTTCTTAGTTGTTGTATAATTTTTAATGTTTCGCTTTTTTTATCTAAATATAAAGGAATTGGATCGTTTGGATAAAATAATTCTTCTAAACGTTTAGCAATTCCGATAATAGCTATTTTTCCTCTTAAATTTAAAGCGTCTAAACTTTTTAAAGACGACGATAATTGTCCTTTTCCTCCATCAATTATTATTAATTGCGGCAGCGGTTGCTCTTCATCTAACAAGCGTTTGTAACGTCTATAAACCACTTCTTCCATAGAGGCAAAATCGTCTGGACCTTCAACTGTTTTTATATTAAAATGCCTGTAGTCTTTTTTACTAGGCTTTCCGTTTTTAAACACTACGCAAGCAGCAACAGGATGTGTACCTTGTATGTTAGAATTATCGAAACACTCTATATGTCTTGGTTCTTCAGACAAACGCAAATCGGCTTTCATTTGTGCCATTATACGTTTAACATGCCTGTCTGGATCTGTAATTTTTACTTGTTTAAAACGCTCCATTCTGTAGTACTTTGCGTTTCTAACCGATAGGTCTAAAATCTTTTTTTTATCGCCTAACTTTGGAATGGTTACTTTTATTTCGTCTCCAACATCTATTTTAAAAGGCGCATAAATTTCTTTAGAGTTGGAGTTAAAACGTTGTCTTATTTCTGTGATTGCTAATTCTAAAAGCGCTTTATCAGTTTCGTCTAATTTCTTTTTTATTTCTAAGGTATGCGATCTAATTATTGAGCCATAAGAAAGTTGTAAAAAATTTATATACCCAAAACTCTCGTCGCTAACAATACTAAACACATCTACATTACTAATTTTAGGATTTACAATTGTAGATTTTGCTTGGTAATTTTCTAAAATTTCAATCTTTTCTTTTACACGTTGTGCATCTTCAAACAGCATTTCTTCAGCAAATTGTTTCATTTGCAGTTTAAATTGACCTAATGAGTCTTTAAAATTTCCTTTTAAAATTTCTCTAATTGCTGTAATATTTTCTAAATAATGCGCTTCGGTTTCTAAACCTTCACATGGTCCTTTACAGTTTCCTAAGTGGTATTCTAAACACACTTTATATTTGCCAGATTGTATTTTGTCTTCAGCCAAATCATAATTGCAGGTGCGTAGTTGGTAAAGTCCTTTTATGAGATCTAGTAACGTTTTAACCGTTTTCATACTTGTATAAGGTCCAAAATATTCGCTGCCATCTTTTATAACGCGTCGCGTAGGAAATACTCTAGGAAAGCGTTCTTTTTTTACACAAATCCAAGGATAAGATTTATCATCTTTAAGTAATACATTGTAACGAGGTTTGTGCTTTTTTATAAGGTTGTTCTCTAGTAATAAGGCATCGCTTTCGGTTTCAACCACAATGTGCTTAATAGTTGCTATTTTTTTTACTAAAACTCTGGTTTTACCATTGTCGTGGGTTTTGGTAAAATAAGAGCTCACTCTTTTTTTTAAGTTTTTAGCTTTTCCTACGTAAATTATAGTACCATTATTATCTAAATATTGGTACACACCTGGAGCATTTGGCAAGGTTTTAATTTGTATATCTAATGTAGGTTTACTCATTATCTCAAAGGTAATATTTTAATTATCCATTGCTAAAAATTACTCAAATAAATATGTTAAAGTATGCTATATATAACTCTTGTTTTTTTGTAACATTGCGTAACTTAATACATATTTATTGTTTTATGAAAAAGAGTATTGGTAGAATAGAAACTATAGATTTCCCAAAACTTAACCTTTACAATATTACTTGTAAAATCGATACAGGCGCATATACCTCTGCCATACATTGTTCTAAAATTATTGTTGATGGCGAGAAATTAAAATGTACTTTTTACAGTAAAGGCCATCCAAACTTTAGTGGTAAGGAAGTCGTTTTTGACAGCTTTTCCCAAACCGATGTAAAAAGTAGTAATGGATTTAAAGAAAATAGATATAAAATAAAATCTGAAGTCGTTTTTTTTGGCAAAACGTACAAGATTAACTTAACTTTAAGCACTAGAGACGATATGAAATTCCCTGTTTTAATAGGTAGGCAGTTTTTAAAACAAAAATTTATAGTAGATGTAGATTTAGAAAACGTTTCGTTAAACTATAAAAAAGAATGAACATAGTTATTTTATCCAGAAATGCAAACCTATACTCAACAGATCGATTAGTTGAAGAAGGAGAAAAAAGAGGTCATAAAATTGAAGTTATAGATCCCTTACGTTGTGATATAATTATTGAAAAAGAAAAACCCACTATTTACTATAAAGACCGTTATTTAGATTATGTAGATGCTATAATTCCAAGGATTGGCGCTTCTGTAACTTTTTATGGCTGTGCAGTTGTACGACAGTTTGAAGAAATGGGTGTGTTTACCATAGTAACATCAGACGCTATACAACGCTCGCGAGACAAACTGCGTAGTTTACAGCGTTTAAGTAAAGCAGGTATTGGAATGCCAAAAACGGTATTTACTAACTACTCCAGAGATGTAGAAGAAGTCATAGAGCATGTTGGAGGAACTCCTGTTATTATAAAATTATTAGAAGGTACACAAGGTTTGGGTGTGGTTTTAGCCGAAACAAAAAATGCAGCAGAATCTGTTTTAGAAGCCTTTAATGGCTTGCAAGCCAGAGTAATTGTACAAGAATTTATTAAAGAAGCTAAAGGTGCAGATATAAGAGCGTTAGTGGTAAACGGACAAGTAGTTGGTGCAATGAAACGCCAAGGAAAAGAAGGTGAATTTAGATCTAATTTACACAGAGGTGGAAGTGCAGCAGTTATAAAACTCAGCCACGAAGAATTAAAATTAGCCATGAATGCCTCTAAAGCACTAAAATTACCTGTTTGTGGTGTAGATATGCTGCAATCCGAAAGAGGTCCTTTATTACTAGAAGTGAACTCTACTCCAGGATTAGAAGGTATAGAAGGTGCCACAGGAAGAAACATTGCCAAAGCAATAATTTCTTTTATTGAAACTAATAGATAGACTATGAGTGACAAGGATATTTTTAAAATATTAGGCGAAAAAATAAAACTTGGCGAGACAAAAGAAGCTAATTTTAGTGTAGCAAAACTACATTCTAGCAACGATGTAGAAGTACCTGTTATTATATCGCGTTCTAAAAAACCAGGACCAACGGTATTACTAACTGCAGGAATCCATGGAGATGAAGTAAATGGAGTAGAAATTGTACGCCAAATAATTGCAAAAGGTATTAATAAACCTAAAATAGGAACCACCATTTGTGTGCCTGTAATTAATATTTTTGGGTTTATTAATATGAATAGGGATTTTCCTGATGGTCGCGATTTAAATCGTGTGTTTCCAGGTAATAAAAATGGCTCGTTAGCCAGTAGAGTGGCTTACAAATTTATGAAGGAAATCGTGCCACATGCAGATTTAATTTTGGATTTCCACACAGGAGGAGCAGGACGTTTTAATGCACCTCAAATTCGAATTGTAAAAGGTGACGACAATTTAGATGCTCTTGCAGAAATTTTTGGAGCACCTTTTGTTTTGTACTCTAAAAACTTAAATAAATCGTTTAGAAATGCCTGCTATAATATTGGAACACCTATATTATTATTTGAAGGTGGTAAATCAACACATTTAGACAATACCATTACAAATACTGGTGTAAATGGAGCCAAAAGAGTGTTAAATCAATTAGGTATGCTAACCAATAAGTTTAAAGCCTCTAAACCTAAAAAACCTTGTGTGTTTATTACAGACAGTACATGGTTAAGAGCCAAATATTCTGGGATGTTTAAAGCCACTATTCCTATTAATGAGAAAGTGGTTAAAGGTCAAAATATAGGAAACATTACAGATCCTTATGGTAAATTTAATCACTTTGTAAAAGCAGATTATTCTGGTTATATTATAAATGTGAATGAATCTCCAGTTGTGTATCAAGGTGATGCTTTGTTTCATATTTCTAGAGAAACATTATGACAAAAAAGGAGTTAAGAATAAAATATAAAAAATTAAGACAAGACTTGTCGCTACAAGAGATTGATGATTTAAGCCTGTTAATAGCTAATGAAGCACTTAAACTACCCATTTGGGAGTTTTCATTTTATCATATTTTTTTATCTATTGAAACTCAAAAAGAAGTCAATACCGATTATATTTTAAACATCCTGTCTGGTAAAGACAAAAACATTGTGGTTTCTAAAAGTGATTTTGAGACTGGATTACTACACAATTTTTTATTAAACGATGCTACTAAATTATCGTTAAATGCCTATAATATTCCAGAGCCTGTAAATGGAATTCCTATAGCAAATAAAACTGTTGAGGTTGTTTTTATACCACTTTTGGCTTTCGATTTAAAAGGAAATAGAGTAGGTTATGGTAAAGGATTTTACGATAAGTTTTTAGCCACTTGCAAACCCGAAACTATAAAAATTGGTTTGTCTTTTTTTGAAGCTGAAGATTCTTTGATTGATACTTTAAGCACAGATATACCACTACATTATTGTGTAACACCTAAACGCCTTTATACTTTTTAAAAATGTGTTTTTAAAAGAAGGCTATTCGCTTTTAGCAAACGCTCTTTTGTTAAAAAAGATAAGAATACCAAAGCCTATACTAATTGCAACATCTGCAATATTAAAAACAGGTTCAAAAAACGTAAAAAATTTGCCGCCAACTCCAGGAATCCATTCTGGCAAATAGCCTTTCCATAACGGGAAATACAGCATATCTACCACTTTACCATGTAATAAAGTGTCGTATCCTCCAGATTCTGGTAAAAACGTAGCGACTTGTCCATAGCTATCGTTAAACAACACAGCATAAAAAACAGAATCTAAAATATTGCCTAACGCACCAGCAAAAATAAAAGAGAGAGCTACAATTAATGTTTTAGACGCTCCTTTTTTAGACGAATTATATAACCAATAGCCAATAACAAAAATGGCTACAATTCTAAATATTGTTAAACTAATTTTAGCCGTTCTGTCGCTAATAAAAGTAAAAATATCGCTCAACTTAGTTCCCCAAGCCATACCATCGTTTTCTACAAAATAAATTTTAAACCACTCGAAAACCTTATAATCTTCACCTAAAACAAAATGTGTTTTTATGTAAAATTTACTAATTTGATCTATTAGTAAAATAAAGAAAATAAGTATAAATGCTTTTTTTAAATTCATAGATTATATGGTTTTTACTAAAACGTGGTGTTTGGGTATATATTTCGCAAAAATAGCTATTTATTGGCGTTTTGTGACTTTTATATTTCCGTTTATAGAGTTTAAAATAATAACGTTATTACCTGCCACCAATTTTTCTTGTGTGATATCACCAGACTTAGTATTAGAGGTAATAGTTGCGAAGTTGGTTTCTACATTGATGTCTCCAAGTAATGTGTTTACTCTAGCGTTTCCGTAGTAATCGCTAAGTGTACAACTCCCATTTTTAAGTTCTATAAACAAAGGATTGTATTTACCTTTTAGTTCTACGGAAGCTATTTCACTTGTAATAATAACCTCTAAATTCTCAGGAATAACAAGTACTAATTCTGTAGAGATTAATTTATGAGCACTTAACTTATCGTTTTCATTTTTAAATAGTGGTTGAAAATTTACAGTGATATTTAAGGTGTTTTCTATAGTGTTTGCTACCAAAACAACCTCATCATTGTGTTCGCCTTCACTTCTTGCAGAAATTCGTATTGCTTTGTGTGTATGTGTTTTTACATTAACTCTAAACACATCATCACCAGCAATTTTTATTGTATTAATAGTGCTTCCGTCAATAACTTTGTCCACTACTTTTTGCGCATATACTTGTAGGCTAAACAGTAGAATTAAGCTAAATCTAAAACACTTCACTTTAAATAAAAATTTTAAATTAATTGATAAAAAAAGCTTCAATTAAAATTGAAGCTTTTACTAGGAGTTTATAAAAACTGTTTATTGTTGCATGTTCTTAGCTTCAATACTTAAAGTAGCATGAGGCACTAATTCCAAACGTTTTTTATTTATTAATTTACCTGTAACTCTACAAACACCATAAGTCTTATTTTCAATACGAATTAAAGCATTTTTTAAATCGCGAATAAATTTTTCTTGTCTAATAGCTAATTGCGAATTAGATTCTTTACTCATTACAGCACTACCTTCGTCAAAGGCTTTAAAAGTTGGCGATGTGTCTTCTGTACCATTATTATGGTCGTTCATGTATGCACTTTTAATAAGCTCTAAATCGTGCTGTGCTTTTTCTATTTTTTCTAAGATTAGTTCTTTAAATTCTGCTAAATCTTTGTCTGCATACCTTACGTTTGTGTCGTTTGCCATAATATTAATGTTTTGTAATAGATAATTTGGTGTTTATTGTATCAAAAGCAATTTCTATACCATTATCTATTTGGTCAATAATTTCTAAATCTTCTGTTAAGGTTTCTGCTTTAATATACTCTATATTAGTTTCAATAGCCTTAACAATTTGGTTGTCTTTTTGAAGTTTTACATCTATTCGATCTGTAACTTCAAAACCAGAATCTTTACGTAAATTTTGAATTCTATTTACTAGCTCACGAGCAATTCCTTCTTCGCGTAATTCTTCGGTTATTGTAACATCTAAAGCAACGGTTAAATTACCTTGGTTTGCTACAAGCCAACCTTCAATATCTTGTGATGTTATCTCAACATCACTGAGTTCCAAAGTAATACTTTTTCCGTTAATTTCAACGTCTAAAACATTATTTTGCTCGATTTTTTTGATGTCTTCTGCTGTAAATTGCTGAATTTTTCCAGCAATCGCTTTCATATCTTTACCAAAACGAGGTCCTAATGCTTTAAAGTTAGGTTTTATTTGTTTCACTAATATATCTGAAGCATCTTCTAAAAGCTCCACGTGTTTAATGTTTACTTCGTGTTTTATTAAATTTTCAACTGCTAAAATTTCTTCCTTTTGTGCTACAGAATCTACAGGAATCATTATTTTTTGCAATGGTTGACGTACTTTAATTTTCTCTTTAGCACGTAACGATAAAACTAATGATGATATGGTTTGCGCTGCTTCCATTTTACGTTCTAAAGATTTATCTATAAACGTTTTATCACTTTTAGGAAATTCTGCTAAATGTACGCTTTCAAAAGTTTCTTTTTTGGTTACCGAATTTAAATCCATGTATAATTTATCCATAAAGAAAGGTGCAATTGGTGCGCCTAACTTTGCAATGGTAACCATACACGTATATAAAGTTTGGTAAGCAGAAATTTTATCGGTTTGGTAATCGCCTTTCCAGAAACGTCTTCTGCTTAAGCGTACATACCAATTACTTAAAAATTCTTGAGTAAAAAATGAAATTGCTCTTGCTGCTTTTGTAGGCTCATATTCTGCATAGAAATCATCTACTTTTTGAATCAATGTGTGTAATTCTGAAAGTATCCAACGATCAATTTCTGGTCTTTCGTTTAACGGAATATCTGCTTCTGCATAGCTAAATTTATCAATATTAGTATATAAAGTGAAGAAAGAATAGGTGTTGTAAAGTGTCCCAAAGAATTTACGTTTTACCTCTTCAATACCATCTACATCAAACTTTAAATTATCCCAAGGATTTGCATTTGCAATCATGTACCAACGTGTTGCATCTGCTCCATAGGTTGACAATGTTTCAAAAGGATCTGTTGCGTTTCCTAAACGTTTAGACATTTTCTGTCCGTTTTTATCTAAAACTAATCCGTTAGAAACTACATTTTTATATGCTACAGAATCAAAAACCATGGTTGCAATGGCATGTAGTGTATAAAACCAACCACGTGTTTGATCTACTCCTTCTGCGATGAAATCTGCTGGGAAAGCTTTTCCTTTTTTAGATTCTTCGCTTTGCTCTGAATGACAACCATCTATCATTTTGGCATTTTCAAAAGGATAATGCCATTGTGCATAAGGCATAGAACCAGAATCGAACCAAACATCTATTAAGTCTGCTTCGCGTTTCATAGGTTGACCTGAAGGGGAAACTAATACAATTTCATCTACAATATTTTTATGTAAATCTATTTTAGCATAGTTTTCTTCAGACATGTTATCTACTTCAAAGTCTTGGTAAATATCTTTTGCTAAAACTCCAGCTGAAACTGCTTTTGCCATTTCGGCTTTTAATTCTTTAACAGAACCAATACAGATTTCTTCTTTACCATCCTCTGTTCTCCAAATTGGCAGTGGAATTCCCCAATATCGAGATCGTGATAAATTCCAATCGTTTGCATTTGCTAGCCAATTACCAAAACGACCTGTACCTGTAGATTCAGGTTTCCAGTTAATGGTTTTGTTAAGCTCGTGCATACGGTCTTTGACATCTGTTATTTTAATGAACCAAGAGTCTAAAGGATAGTATAAAATTGGTTTGTCTGTACGCCAACAATTTGGGTAACTGTGTTTATATTTTTCAACCTTAAAGGCTTTGTTTTCTTCTTTTAATTTAATGGCAAGTTCCACATCTATAGAACGTTCTGGAGCTTCGCCATCATTGTAATATTCGTTTTTTACATACTTTCCAGCAAACTCTTTCATTTCTGGTCTAAAACGACCTTGCAAATCTACAAGAGGAACTAGGTTTCCATTATCGTCTTTTACCAATAATGGTGGAATTTCTGGTGTTGCTTGTTTTGCAACCAAGGCATCATCTGCTCCAAAAGTTGGTGCTGTATGTACGATTCCTGTACCATCTTCTGTGGTAACAAAATCTCCAGAGATTACTCTAAATGCGTCTTGCGGATTATCATTTGGTAATGCGTATGGTAAAAGTTGTTCGTAAGTGATTCCTACTAAATCTTTCCCAATAAATTCTTTTACTACGTAAAACGGTATTTTTTTATCTCCAGATGTATATTCTAATAATTCTGGTTTTGTTTCTACTTGTTTAAATTTTCCGTCAAATTGTTTACCAACTAAATTTTTAGCTAGAATAACATTCATTGGTTGAAAGGTATATTGGTTGTAGGTTTCTACTAAAACATATTCAATTTTTGGTCCAACGGTTAATGCTGTGTTACTTGGTAAAGTCCAAGGTGTAGTTGTCCAAGCTAGGAAAAATATAGTTCCTTCGTTTTGTAAAAAGTCTGGAAGTGAATCTTCGTTTGCTTTAAATTGCGCAACTACTGTGGTGTCTGTTACGTCTTGGTATGTTCCTGGTTGGTTTAACTCATGTGAGCTTAAACCAGTTCCTGCTTTTGGTGAATAAGGCTGAATGGTATAGCCTTTATACATTAAGCTTTTGTTGTAAATCTCTTTAAGCAACCACCAAACGCTTTCCATGTATTTAGGTTCGTAGGTAATATAAGGATCGTCCATATTTACCCAATACCCCATTTTTTGAGTCAGGTTATTCCATACATCTGTATAACGCATAACTGCTTTACGACATGCTGCATTGTAATCTTCAACAGAAATGGTTTTACCAATATCTTCTTTAGTAATTCCTAATTCCTTCTCTACACCAAGCTCAATAGGTAAACCATGTGTGTCCCAACCAGCTTTACGCTTTACTTGGTAGCCTTTCATGGTTTTGTAACGCGGAAAAATATCTTTAATAGCACGAGCCAATACATGGTGTACTCCTGGAAGTCCGTTTGCAGAAGGAGGTCCTTCAAAAAAAACAAAAGGTTCTGCACCTTCTCGAGTAGTTACACTTTTTTCGAAGATGTTATTTTCTTCCCAATAGTTTAAGATTTCTTCTGCTACTTTTGGTAAGTTAAGTCCTTTATATTCAGGAAATGTCGTGCTCATTATATCGTTTACTTTTAAGAGTTGCGAAATTAAGGAATTCTTGTTAAACTTCATTTAAAAGCACAAAAAAAGCCAAACTTATGTAAGCTTGGCTTTAAATACTATGTATGTTTAATTATTACTTAATAATTATCTTTTTATTTAATGTTTGGTTTTTACTGGTTTTAATGTTTACAAAGTATAGTCCTGTACTTAATTTTTTAAGCACCAAACCATTGCTTAACATATCATTATCTATGTCATTATAAATAATTACAACTTGACCTAGCATATTTGTTAGTGATACATTTTTAACTTCACTATTTGTAATATTCGCATACAAAGTGTTGTTTTTAGTATTGAAAAACACCGAATTTATATCTGCATTAAATTCCTGGTTACTCAACAAGTCTGAAGTTTCAAACACAATATCAAAACGGTCTGGAAACTCACCAGCTTCTGATGTAAAATTATAAGTCTGGTCGGTTGTTAAATCAAAATAGGTGTTTGTAAAGTTATCTTTTAGGTAAACCTCTTGATTGTCTAAATTGTCTAAATCTGAAGCTTTAATACTAAAACTTACTGCGCCATCTGCTACAAAAAACAGATCGACTACTTTATCACTTTCAATATCTGAATAGGCTTGGATTACGGTTTTATTACTTGCTAATGGCAATAATAAATCGTTAGGCATCATGTTTTCTGTTAGTCTGGCATCGTAGCCATAATCAAAAGCATCGCTAGTTTGGTTATGAAATCCTAACACTAATTCTCTGGTTAACTCTTGTGAAGTTTTAAACTCAAGTTTTAGCTTTTTGAATTGAAGTTCGGATGTTTCTGTTGTATTGACATTTTCAGCTGAAGCTTCTGCGTTTCTAAAAAATATAGATTCTCCATTAGCTTCTTTTTTAAATATACGTTGTGCATTATTAAACTCTATATCACCATCGTTAGCGATTTCTACCATAAACCCTTGCGCTACAGGAATAAATTGCGTTGGTGTTTTTGTTCCATCTTGAGAGCCATTATTTGCGCCATCTAAACCAACAAATTGGTAGGCTCTTACTTTTCCTAGTTTATTTAAAGTAGCGTAGCCACCTTCGTACTCGTTTAAAATATGAGTATTTCCTGCCCACTGTTCCCATAAATAAATGGCACCTCCAATAGTACCAATATTATCGTCTATAAATTGGTGTGCATTAATAGCAGAAGGATAAGGATTTCCTGTTAAGAACTCTGTTTTTGAAGTTCCACCAACAGAACCTGGACCACCAATATCTGTGGCAGGAATTAAAATAGTTCCATTATTGGGTTTACCATCAAAAACATATTGAAACTCGCTTGCACCAACTCCTGTTCCTTTTTGCGACCAGCCAATTCCTGGTGATACATCATCTGTTACTAATAACTTATCCCAATGGTAGTAGCTTACTCCACTATTATAGGTATATAACCAACGTGTGCTTATTGTAGCTGGTGTTGTTGCTGGAGGATTATGGCTGCTTGTAAATTGAATATTGCCATTAGCGTCTTTTAATGTATTTAATTTAAAAGCTGTATTGTTATCGTTATTGTAAGCGGTGTTGTTATCTGTTAATAGGGTTACTTGTTTGGCTCCTACTGGAGAAGCCCAATAATTATATCTATACACATTGCTTAGACCTTCTTGGCGTCTAAGTATTTTACCTTCAGCAGAAGTTACTAAATCACTATGTATGCCTTGTACTAATTGAGAGTCGTTTTGTAAATCTAAAGTACCGTTTAACTCTAAGTACCAAGTGTTATTTTCTTGATTATCAGCATTTATCCTTAAATATTTATCACTATCAATAAACAAACCAAGATTTGTTGGAGAATGAGAAGCAACCACATTATCTTTAATATGTATAATGCTCCAGTTTTTATTATTTGCAACATCTTCAATATCCCAAACGTTACCATGTAACCAAGTAGATTCTTCTGTCCAATTTCCATTAGATACAGACTCATAAGGCATTGGAGCTGTTTGAGGTTGTATGGATGTAATGTTTTTTAAGTGTCCAGTATTATTATTGTTAGAATAATCTTCTATAGTTGAGTTAACTATATTAGTCATTGGGTAATACCCTTCTAAATTACTCCAAGGAATTTTTATATTAGAGGTTAAATCTTCTACATCTTTTGGTATTATACTTCCTCTTACATTTCCGTTGTTGTTTTCAATCTCTTGATATACCATTTGCTGTATTTGTTCGTCAGTCATGTTTTTATTAAACACTCTAACTTCGTCTATAGAACCGTGAAAATAAGAGTTTCCAAAACGCTCATAACGCCCAATTGCAAAATTAGGATTGGTATTAGATGCTGTAGTAGATAATGCAGAGCCTGAGTTTAGGTAAGTTACTTGATCTACTGGAGCGCCATCTACATAAAGTTTTATAGATTTGGTTGCACCTATAAAAGACAGAGTAACATGGTGCCATTCGTTCCTAGGTAATTGATAAGTGCTACTTAAGGCATAAGATGTGCCAGAATTATTAGTAATTACATAGCCTTGAATTCTACGGTTAGAGTCCACCCAAATTCTAAACATATTTTGTCCAACAACATTTCCTGAGTGCGAAAAACTAGCATCTAATTTGATCCAAGCACTTAAAGTGCCTTCACGCCATCCACTCATTTGTAAATCTGGTACATTAATATAATCATCTACACCATCAAAATCTATTGTTGCAGATGGATAAAACACATCTAAATCGTCTCTATAATCTAAATCTCCTCCTAAAGTTAAATCAGAATCAGTATCTGGTAAAACAGATAAATCTGTTGGATCATCAATCTCATCATTAACATCAAAAGGATCGCTTGCATTAGCACCTTCAAAGAGTAGGTCTAACCCATCGTTATCTGAATCTGAGAAAGTAATAATAGCGTTTGCCATTCCATTTTCTTCTATATCTGGAATACCATCAGAATCCGTATCTAAATCTAAATAATCCGAAATTCCGTCTTGGTCTGTATCTTCTAAAGTGCTAAATCCAGAACCAAAGGCATCGTCCAATCCATCATTATTGGCATCGTTTATTGTTGTTCCTATTCCACTTGGAGAGATATAACCTATTGTTGGTTGTGCTTCTACATTATCTGGTATTCCATCATTATCACTATCTATATCATATTCATTAGAAACAGTATCATTATCTGGATCACAGGCCACTTTTACTCGATTGAAAAAAATACGATTTAAATTTCCTGTGTTTGTACCTGTTACTCCAAAAAGTAGTCTTTTTGAAGAAAAAGAATTATATATTAAAGAGATTGAATAATCACTATTTGCAGAAGACTCTGAGCCATTATTAAAATCAGTACCTAATTTTTGATACTGTGTGCTTGGTCCTCCTCCATTAACAAATTCTACTGGGTAAATTTCATCTCCCATTCGTATTTGATCTGGAGCATCAGATAGTTGATATCCTGCCATGTCTGAAAATTGGCCTGAGCCAGAATCTAAATCCGGAAGGATTAAAGTCACATCGTTTAATGTTACTGCAGTTCCATTTGGAGTAGAAGCTGTTGCAGAACCAGAAGAAACTATTGAAAGATCATATAATACATAAGGATCTTCTGTAGCTCTAACACCTCTAAATCTTAAATTTTTAAATCCTCCACTTGTATAGACTTCTAATCTCCCTGTTGGCTTGTATAATTCTATTATTTCAATAACTACATCATAAGTTGTGCCTTGTAGCGAAATAGCATTTTCATCTACTAAATAATCACCAACTTGTAGGTTGGTTTCGTTACCTATTATTGCATTTAAATTACTTAAACCAATACTTGGGCACTCAGTAAAGTTTAATATTCCATCATTATCTATATCTAAATCACAAGCGTCACCTATAGAATCTCCATCTGTATCCACAAAATCCGGATTTTCTTCAAAACAAGAATTACATTCCGTTGACCTTTGGCTAGTATCAATACTCGAACCAATGCCTTGTCCACTATATGCAATTGTAGGAACTCCATTAGAATCTATTGAGCCTAATATTCTACTATTTGAATCTAAATTAGTATAACCTATTTGGCTGTATGGAGCATCTCCTTCTAAGGCATCTGGACACCCATCGTTATCACTATCTAAATCTAAATGGTCGTATATTCCATCATTATCTGTGTCTTGCACTCTACTGGCATCTATAAAAAAAGTAAAATCATCTATGTTAGAAAACGTAGCAGCAGTATCGTTAACCTGACCATAAACATAAAAACGAGCTGTGTAGCTTGTATTTGGTTTTAATTTTATATTAGGTACAGTCATATTATCAAAATTTGCATAAGAAGTACCATCGTCTGTATGAAAAACATCTGAAGATAATGTGGTCCATATTCCAGTAGAAGTTTCTGAAAATTGTGTTGCAGTATAAAAAGAATCTCCACTGCTTGGTATATACCAGCCAGAGCTTACATTTCGTAAAGTAATGTCTGATAATTCATTACTTGTTACAAAACTCATTTCTATATAGTCTCCATTGCTTAAAGCTTGTGCAAACGTATTTGAAGGAGTAGATGAGATTTCTATTTCATTATTAACAACGCTAAAAATCCCACTATTAAAACTTAATAATGATGTTGAAGAGATTGCCCAATCTGTAATTTTTGTATTATAAACCTCATCCATAGTAAGGTTTCCTGCTGGGAAATTTAAAGTCCACCTGAATTTACTTAATACATAATCAGATGATTCTGCACGATCTCGGATTCCATCATTATCATCGTCTAAATCGAGGTAATTATCATAGCTGTCGCTATCTGTGTTTTGTGCAAAAAGTAGCGGACAAACAAGTATGTAGGCAAATGCCAAGAGTAAATTTAGTTTCATAAGCAGGTCATTGATTTGGGGTCAATAGTCTATAATAGCTTAACAAAAGTAAGAGATAAAGGATTTCGGTCCAATGATTTTGAGTAATTTTCGTTGAGACACTAAATACTATCGATTAAATGCAATTAAATACGATGAAGTGTAAATTTTAACAATTCATTTTATTCAGCATTCAAGACTATAGAGAGGATTAAAAAGATTGAATAATTTTTATCAAAATAATAGTTAATTAACAAGCACAAGTAATTTAAAAAATATAAAACCTAAACACAGAAAATTATTTTTAAACAATTAAGGCCACCAAATCTTCAATTTTAGAAATTAATTGAATTTTTATAGCAGTAGTGTTAAGCGATATTTTATTGTACTTAGAAACGAAAATTGTTGAAAAGCCTAATTTTTCAGCTTCAAGAATGCGTTGCTCTACACGTTGTACTGGTCTTATTTCGCCAGATAAGCCTACCTCTGCTGCAAAACAGTAATTGTTTGGTAAAGCTTCGTCTTCATTAGAAGATAAAATGGCTGCAACCACAGCTAAATCTATTGCAGGATCATCTACACTAATCCCTCCAGTTATATTTAAAAACACATCTTTTGCACCTAATCTAAAACCAGCACGTTTTTCTAAAACGGCAAGCAACATATTTAAACGTTTGGCATTAAAACCTGTTGCACTACGTTGAGGTGTACCATAAACTGCAGTGCTTACTAATGCTTGTACTTCTATCATTAATGGACGCATTCCCTCTAATGTTGCTGCGATGGCATTACCAGAAAGCTCTTCGTCTTTTTTAGAAATTAAAATTTCGCTTGGATTGCTTACTTCTCGTAAACCTGATCCTTGCATCTCATAAATACCTAACTCATGAGTGGAACCAAATCTGTTTTTTTGAGCACGTAATATTCTAAATACATGGTTTCTATCGCCTTCAAACTGCAAGACTGTATCTACCATATGTTCTAATATTTTTGGTCCAGCTATATTTCCATCTTTAGTAATGTGGCCAATTAAAACCACTGGTGTATTGGTTTCTTTAGCAAATTTAATAAGCTCTGTTGTACATTCTTTTATTTGCGAGATGCTTCCGCTAGACGATTCAATATAATCACTATGTAAAGTTTGAATAGAATCTATAATTACAATATCTGGCTCTAACGTTTCAATTTGCTTAAAAATATTTTGCGTCTTTGTTTCGGTAAGTATATAGCAACTGTCGTTATTTGGGTTTATGCGTTCTGCACGCATTTTTATTTGTTTTTGGCTTTCTTCTCCAGAAACATAAAGCGTTTTATAAGGTAATTTTAGAGAAATCTGAAGCAGTAAAGTACTTTTTCCTATTCCTGGTTCACCTCCTAAAAGCGTTAATGATCCAGGTACAATTCCGCCACCTAAAACACGATTAAATTCTGCATCTAAAGTATCTAATCTTGCTTCTTTGGAAGCATCAATTTGTTTTATTGTTAACGGTTTAGAAATGCGTTTGGCAGAATTACTTGGAGTTTTCCAACTGCTTTTTTCGGGTTTTTGTACAAGCTCTTCTACAATGGTATTCCACTCTTTACAAGCTGTACATTGTCCTTGCCATTTTGCGTATTGTGAGCCACAATTTTGACAAAAAAAAGTTGTTTTTACTTTAGCCATATCCCTTTATTAAGCTTTTCAAAAAAAAGAAGAATTTAATTAATTATTTAAACGTTGAATTAAAAGCCAAAATCTGCTTTTATTTCTTCTGATTTTTCTAACACGTGGTCTTTTGTAATGCCACCAATTTCTTCGAGAATATAAGCAGATTGGTAGGTTTTCATTGCCTTTTTAGGTTCTCCTGTTTCTTCGTAAAAACGAGCTAAATAATAACTGCCCAATAAAGCGTCTGGGTATTCTTTTCGGGCTAGTTTTCCTAGCGCTTCAAAATAGTCCCATTTTTCTTTTTTATTTATTGCTGCTGCAATGGCTTTAAAGTCGTTAATTAAAATTTGTTTTTTTATACCAAAAAGGTCTTCTATTGTTTGATATTTTTCAGTTAAATAATCAACAGGAGAGCTTTCTAATTTAAGAATTGTTTCTTTATACTCCTTTTTACTTATTGGCTGAAACACTAAAAATGTACTCTCTAAAGCCTTTGGTAAGGCATGCGCAGGAAGTGTGTAGTGCGAAGGGCCTTCGAAATTATCAAATCCTTTTAATACATTTTTGTTTTCTTGTGCTGTTAGTGCATTATTTAACGCAATAGTTTCTTTTTTAATGCTTCCTACATCATTAGTGGTTGTTGCTAAATAGTAAAATGTTTTGGTTTGGATAGTGCTTAATCGCTCTGTTATATAAGATTTCATGTCTGGAGCAAAATCTGGACTTAATACAATATAAGATTGGAATAACGGGTTTTCTCTCAATAAATAATAGTTAATGAAATTGGCAGTACTACCATGGCCTACAGCTATTTTAAAATTTTCTGTTCTGTAATTTTTATTAATAAACGGAATTAATTCTTTGCCTATAAACTCAAAAAACTCTGCTCCACTATCTATTGGTAATGAGTTTTGAGGTGAATAGTTACAATCGTCTTCGCGTTTTCCAAATTGGTTAATACCAACGACTATGGATTCTGGCATGTCTTCCCAATACGAGTAATAATCTACAACACCTGCTACAGGCTCAAAAAGATAATCGCCATCAAAAACTACGAATATTGGGTATTTTTTATTGGTATTACTATCGTAACCTCTAGGTAATTGAATTTTAATTTGTCGTTCTTCGTTTAAAATAGAAGAGTTTATGACTTCGTACTTAGTTTGAGCACTTAGCAATTGAAATGTAACAACGAATAATAGGGTGTAGTAGATTTTTTTCATGAGATTTGAATTTTGTATTCGCAAGATAATTAATTAAGTGTAACCTTAAAAATATAGAGTTACTCTTGAGGTGTTTTATTTTTTCTGTTGAAAATAGGAAGGTAAAGTAACGACAAACCTCCTAAAATAATAATCATTGCTGTTTGAGAAGTCCACATTATCCAGCCAAAAGCACGACTTTGATCTTCTGGTAGATTAAATAATAAAAAAGCAATGACTATAGCTTCTGGATACGAACCAATCCCTCCATTTGTTGCTGCTATACTAAAGCTAGCTAAAATAAAGCCTATTAAAACTGCACCAAAAGGAATCCCGTCTAAACCCTGAATGGCAAAGGTGGTTACGTAAAACATAAGTACGTACATTCCCCAAATAAATAAGGTGTGCGCAATAAAGGCCCACTTTTTTTTCATTTTAAAAATACTTAGTGCACCTTCAATTAAACCGTTTACAAAAGTTTTAATTTTAATAGCTATTTTAGAGGTGCTTCTTTTTATGTAAAAAATAAAAAAAAGAGCAATTATTATTAGTATTCCTATACCTAAAATCAGTTTCATTGGATCAAATTTTTCAGATAAATAAGTATAGATAAATTCGAATTCTAAAAACAGTGTAATTGCAATAATTAGTAGCATCACTAATAGATCTGCAATACGCTCCGAAACTATGGTTCCGAAGCCTTTTTCGAAAGGAACTCCTTCGTAATTTGTAAGTATAGAAGCTCTTGCAACTTCTCCTGCTCTCGGAATTGTGTAATTAATTAAATAGGTTGCAAAAACAGCCATAATACTGTTTTGTAATTTTATTTTATAACCCAAAGGCTCTAACATAAATAGCCAACGATATGCTCTGGATAAGTGGCTTAATAAACCTAAAAAAACGCCAATTGCAATAAAGGAGTAGTCTGCAGTTTTAAAATAGCCTAATAACTCTTGAAAAGAGAGTTTAGATAGAGAATACCATATTAAAAAAACTCCCAAAAGCATTGGGAGTATAATTTTTAATATTTTTAATATGTTTTTGTTCAATACTTTATTTTAAAAGATTGTTCGCTTCATTAGGGAATACTAAAGAAGGTTTAAACACTTTAGCCTTTTCTATATCCATAAAGGCATAAGTAATTAAGATCAAAACATCGTCTTTAGCAACAAGTCTAGATGCTGCTCCATTTAAAGTTATTTCTCCAGAGTTTCTTGGTCCTGGAATAGCATAAGTTTCTAGGCGTGCGCCATTGTTATTATTAACAATTTGCACTTTTTCGCCTTGTATAATATTTGCAGCATCCATTAAATCTTCATCAATAGTTATACTACCAATATAGTTTAGATCTGCTCCTGTTACTTTTACTCTGTGTATTTTAGATTTTACTACTTGTATTTGCATGTGGCAAAGATAATTAATTTAGTGCGATATTGTCTATTAGTCTAATATCATCTGCATAAACTGCAATAAACGCACGATAGGTTTTTTTGTTAGATTTTCGTTTTACTGGTTTTAAGGTCTCAACATCTGCAATTAAAAAATATTCTAACTTTAATAAATTATGTTTTGCAAATTGTTTTTCAACCCATTCTGTAACTTTATTAGCACTTTCTGTGCCAAACTTTTGCTTTGCTTTTTGAAGTGTTTTATAAATAAAAGGAGCAACTTTTTTATACTCTGGTTTTAAACGCACATTTCTAGAGCTCATTGCTAATCCATTAGTTTCTCTATGTATTTTGCAGCCTATAATAGTTACTGGGATTTTATGTAACTGAACTAATTTTTTTATAATAGCTAGTTGTTGGAAGTCTTTTTCTCCAAAATAGGCAAAGTCTGGTTTAACAATTTCGAAAAGACGTCTAACAATGGTACCAACACCATTAAAATGACCATGCCTAAATTTGCCTTCCATTTCAAATTCTAAACCATCGAAAGTGAACTGTTCTGCAACTGTGTTTCCGTTATAGATGTCTTCTACGCTAGGTGCATAAACTACAATAGCGTCTTTAGATACTGTTTTTAAAAGTGTTACATCGTTATTTAGAGTTCTTGGGTAATTTTTTAAATCTTCGGCATTATCAAACTGTGTGGGATTTACAAAAACACTAACAATAACTATACTGTTTTGTGTAAATGCTTTGTTAATTAACGATAGATGGCCTTGGTGTAATGCTCCCATTGTTGGAACAAAACCAATGGAGTTGCCTTTGGACTTTAGTAGTTTTATATGGTCTTGAATTTCTTTTCTGTTATCAAAAACTATCATAATTAATAAAAAATTAACGCTTGCAAACTTAATATTTTACTCGCAAACTGCATAAATTTTTGTACTTTTGCGTGTTTTTATTTTTATTTTCTGAAATGCTTTTCTTTCAAAGCCTATTTTAGTTTGTAAAAATAGAGAACACAATATTAAAAAAATGATTATATGAAAGACAAGAGGATATTATATGTATCATCCGAAGTAGTGCCTTATTTGCCTGAAACTGAGATTTCTTCAATGAGTTTTGAAACTCCAAGAATGGTTAATCAACAAGGAGGTCAAATAAGAATTTTTATGCCTCGATATGGTAATATAAATGAAAGAAGACATCAATTACACGAAGTGATCCGTTTATCTGGTATTAATTTAGTAATTAATGATTTAGATATGCCTCTTATTATAAAAGTAGCCTCTATTCCTAAAGAAAGAATACAAGTATATTTTATAGATAACGATGAGTATTTTAAAAGAAAAGCGACATTAACAGATGAAGACGGAAAATTATTTCCTGATAACGACGAACGTGCAATATTTTTTGCTAAAGGAGTTATTGAAACTGTTAAAAAATTAAACTGGGCTCCAGATATTATTCACATTCATGGCTGGTTAGCAGCATTACTGCCGTTATACCTTAAAGAGTTTTATAAAGACGAACCATTATTTAACGAAAGTAAAATTGTGACCTCTGTGTACAATCAAAGCTTTGATGGAGCGTTAAATAAAGATATGGTTGGAAAAATAAAATTTGACAATATAGATTCTGATTCGGTTAAATTGTTAGAAGACCCAAGCTATAACAACGTTATGAAAGTTGCTATAAATTATTCTGATGCCTTAATAGTTGGCTCAGAAGATCTTCCTTCAGAATTAGAAAAACATCTAAAAGATTCTAAAAAACCTGTTTTAGATTATAAAGCAAAAGATGAATTTGCAGAAGCTTATACAGAATTTTACACTACAACCGTTTTAAGCTAATAATATAAAAATTTATGAAAAATATATTTAAAACCATAAGCGTTTTAACTCTAATTGTTTTTACAAGTATTGCTTGTGACAAAGATTTTACAAGCATTGAAAGTGATATAGAAGGCATTCAAAACTTCGAAGCTACTAGTGAGAAATTTCCTTTAGTAGCCTATACCAAGCGCTTAGGTCCAGTACAAACCAACAATTTATCTTCTAACTTATTAGGCGTTTATGATGATGCTTTTGGTGTAAGTGAATATAACATTGTTACTCAACTTGTGCCAACTAGCTTTAATCCAGATTTTGGAGATAACCCAGTAATAGAATCTGTAACACTTAATATTCCATACTACTCGAAATTAACAGATACAGATATAGAAGGGAATAATACTTATACATTAGATTCTATTTTTGGAGAAGGTCCGATAAAATTATCAATATATAAAAACAACTATTTTTTAAGAGATTTTGACCCAGATAGTGAACTAGGAGAAGCACAAAAATACTACTCTACAGAAGCCGTAGATTTTGCTAGTATTAATACTGAATTATTATACGAAAGTGGGACAGAAGGTTTTATACCAAGTCCATCAGAAACCCTTATCGAAGAAGTTAACGAAGATGGAGAAACAGTTGTGTTAAGTCGCATACCTCCAAGTTTACGTTTATCTCTAACTAATAATGATTTGGAGAACTCTATGTTTTGGGAAGATTTACTCCTTTTTGGTACAGACTCTCCAACGGAATTAAGCAATGTAAATAATTTTAAAGACTATTTTAGAGGTTTATATTTTAAAGTAGAAGCTATAAATGGCACAGGTACTGCAATGTTATTAGATTTTAATGCAGGAACACTAACTATAGACTACACCAATGATGAAGAAGCAGAAGAAGATTTTGAAGAAAGCCCAAATAGACCAAGTGAGTATGTTTTAAATCTTGCAGAAAATAGAATTAACTTATTCGATAATAACTTTACTATAAACGATGGCGATTCTCAAAATGGTGATGACCTTGTTTATATAAAAGGTACAGAAGGCTATTTAACAGTAATCGATTTATTTAACGGTATTAAACAAGACGAAAATGGAGCTAACATAGATGCCTATAATTATTTTGAAGATAACTATAAATCAGACACTGAAGATGGGCAACACAAAAGACTTATAAACGAAGCCTTTTTAGTAGTAAACATTAATCAAAATGATTTACAGCTTA
The DNA here is from genome assembly GCF_053604675.1 of Lacinutrix salivirga. Classification (NCBI taxonomy): domain Bacteria; kingdom Pseudomonadati; phylum Bacteroidota; class Flavobacteriia; order Flavobacteriales; family Flavobacteriaceae; genus Lacinutrix; species Lacinutrix salivirga. Next base: position 10,218 of record NZ_JBSHNP010000082.1, on the reverse strand, counting down.
ATCCAGAGCAAGAATCAGATAGAGTTATGCTTTACGATTTAAAAAATAATAAACCAGTTGATGATTATTTTTTTGATAGATCTGAAAATACTACAAGCCCTATAAATTCAAAAATTATTCATTCTACAAGATTAACCAGAGACGATGATAATAATGGAATACAATATAAGATTCGCATAACAGAGCATCTAAATAATATATTAATTAGAGATTCAACCAATGCAAAACTTGGACTTTTAGTTTCTACAAACGTAAATAGAATTCAAAACGCTATGATAAAAGGCACAAACCCAGAAACTAACACAGTTACTGGAATTCCCGAAGGTGCTGTGATATCTCCAAAAGGAAATGTAATTTACGGAAGCACAGATAACGTGCCTGAAAATAAGCGTTTACAATTAGAAATTTTTTATACAGAACCTCAAAATTAGAAAAATATTATGTGTGGAATTGTAGGATATATTGGACCAAGAGACGCTTATTCAATAGTAATAGAAGGATTAAAGCGTTTAGAATATAGAGGTTACGATAGTGCTGGAATAGCAATATATGATGGAACAGACCTAAAACTCGCAAAAACAAAAGGTAAAGTTGCAGATCTTGAAGCGAAAATAAAAGAAGAAATCACTACAAACGGAAACGTAAGTATAGGACATACACGATGGGCTACTCACGGCGTTCCAAATGATGTGAATTCACACCCTCACTATTCAAACTCTGGAGACTTAGTTATAATACATAATGGTATTATAGAAAACTACGAATCTATTAAAATAGAACTTGTAAAAAGAGGTTACACTTTTAAATCAGATACAGACACTGAAGTGTTAATAAACCTTATAGAAGAAGTAAAGAAAAAACAAAATGTAAAATTAGGTAAAGCGGTACAATTAGCCTTAAATGAGGTTGTAGGAGCTTACGCTATTGCTGTTTTTGATAAAAATAAACCCAACGAAATTGTAGTAGCAAAATTAGGAAGCCCTTTAGCAATTGGTATTGGTGAAGACGAGTTTTTTATAGCTAGTGATGCCTCTCCTTTTATAGAATACACAAAAAATGCCATCTATTTAGAAGATGAAGAAATGGCCATTGTTAGAAAAAACAAAAAAATAAAAGTTAGAAAAATAAAGGACGATTCTCTAGTAACACCATTAATGCAAGAGCTTAAATTTAATTTAGAGCAAATAGAAAAAGGTGGTTACGAGCATTTTATGCTTAAAGAAATACATGAACAGCCAAGCGCAATAAAAGACACCTATAGAGGTCGCTTATTAGCAAAAGAAGGTATTATTAGAATGGCTGGAATTGACGATAATATTGAAAAATTTACCAATGCTAATCGTATAATTATTGTCGCCTGTGGTACCTCATGGCACGCAGGTTTAGTTGCAGAATATATTTTTGAAGATTTAGCAAGAATACCTGTAGAAGTAGAGTATGCCTCAGAATTTAGATACAGAAATCCTGTAATAACAAATAATGACGTAGTAATTGCTATTTCGCAATCTGGTGAAACAGCAGACACACTTGCAGCAATTAAATTAGCAAAAGCAAATGGTGCATTCGTATTTGGTGTATGTAATGTTGTAGGATCTACAATAGCTAGAGAAACGCACGCAGGAGCTTATACACATGCTGGACCAGAAATTGGAGTCGCATCAACTAAAGCATTCACAACACAAATAACAGTATTAACTTTAATAGCACTAAAATTAGGTAAAGCTAAAGGCGCAATTTCTAATACTGATTACCATTATCATTTACAAGAATTAGAATTAATACCAGGAAAAGTTGAAAAAGCATTAAAATCTGATGCACATATTAAAATGGTAGCAGATATTTATAAAGATTCTAAAAACTGTTTGTATTTAGGAAGAGGCTATAACTTCCCTGTAGCATTAGAAGGTGCATTAAAACTTAAAGAAATCTCTTATATTCATGCAGAAGGTTATCCAGCTGCAGAAATGAAACATGGTCCTATAGCATTAATTGACGAGCACATGCCAGTAATAGTCATTGCAATAAATAAAGGACATTATGAAAAAGTAGTAAGTAATATTGAAGAAATTAAATCTAGATCTGGTAAAATAATAGGTATAGTAACAGAAGGAGACACAAGTGTTAAAAAATTAGCAGACCATGTCATTGAAGTGCCAGAAACAATAGAATCGTTAACACCATTGTTAACCACTATACCACTTCAACTTTTATCATATCACATTGCAGTAATGTTAGAAAAAAATGTGGACCAACCAAGAAATTTAGCAAAATCAGTTACTGTAGAATAATAACACATTTTAAAACTTTTAAAAAAGAGCCTAATTAGGCTCTTTTTTTTTAACTATAGCCTAAATACACAAGCAAAATTTGTTAAAACCCTATTATGCACGCATAATTTTTTTAACGTTTTTTTAAAGATTTACTTAAAAAACGTATATTGGTGACAAATAATTTAACTAAAACTAAAAAATGAAAACAATTCTTTCAAGTTTATTGTTGCTTTGTTGCGTCCTAACCTACTCACAAACAACGATTTCAGGAACTGTCTTAGACAATTCCAACCAACCTATACCAGGAGCCAATGTCATTGTCGTTGGTACATCCACAGGAACAGCAAGTGATTTTGATGGAAATTTCTCTCTTGTTGTAGATCAAAACCCACCATTTACTGTTCAAGCAAGTAGTGTTGGTTTTACAACCTTAGATATTGAGGTTACTTCAAACAATCAAACGCTAAATTTTGTGTTAGAAGAAGGAACTTCTTTAGACGAAGTAGTGATTTCAGCATCAAGAACTCCTGAACGTATTTTTGAGTCTCCCGTTACAGTAGAACGTTTTGGATTAAAAGAAATTAAAAACACAACATCAGCCGATTTTTATGGAGGTTTAGAAAATTTGAAAGGTGTAGATGTAAATACTAACAGTTTAACATTTAAGTCTGTTAACACACGTGGTTTCGCAACATTTGCTAACACACGTTTTATGCAATTAGTAGATGGAATGGACAATTCTACACCAGCATTAAATTTCCCGATTGGAAATTTAGTAGGTATGACTGAGACAGACGTACTTAGTGTAGAGTTATTACCTGGAGCTTCTTCTGCTTTATATGGAGCAAATGCCTTTAACGGAATACTCTTTATGAGAAGTAAAAACCCATTTGATCATACAGGAATTAGTGCTTCATTTAAAAGAGGGATTACCTCTCAAGAATCTGCAGGCGATAATCCTTACACAGATCTAAGTGTAAGAATGGCTCATAAATTTACAGATAAGCTTGCGGCAAAAGTTAATTTTGGATACTTAAAAGGTACCGATTGGGCTGCAACCAGCGAAGTTGATAAAATAGACCCAAGAAGAACTCGAGCAAATACTAATTATGATGGAATTAACGTCTATGGAGATGAGGTTTCTACAAACATAAGATCTGCATCTGGTTTAGGAATAATACCAGACGTAGTAGTAAGTAGAACTGGTTATAACGAACGTGATTTAACAAACTATAACGCTGAAAGTATTAAAGCAGATTGGGGATTATACTATCGTCCAATAGAAGGTAGTAACTTTGAGTTGTCTTATGTTGGTAAAGTAGGAACAGGATCAACAATCTATCAAGGAACAAATAGATATAACATCGATAATTTTTTCCAACAACAACATAAGTTGGAAGTTAAAAACGACAATTATTTTGTAAGAGTTTATGAAGTTTCTGATAAAGCAGGAGATTCTTACGATATGGTATTTACAGGTATAAATATAAATAGAGCTTGGAAAAGTGACGAAGATTGGTTTGGCGAGTATATTGCAACCTACGCAGGAATTGAATTATCAGGTAACCCTTTAGGTTTAACAGATGACCAAAAACATGCAGCAGCTAGAGCACAAGCAGATACAGGAAGATTTTTACCAGGATCGTCTCAATTTGAATCTGCATTTAATAGAAGCATAAATGACCCAGATTTATCTACAGGTTCTAAGTTTCAAGATGCATCAAAATATATTCATAGTGATGCAAACTACAATTTTGGCGATTTAATTGATTTTGCTGAAATCCAAGTTGGTGGATCTTTTAGAAGATACGCATTGAACTCAGGAGGAACAATATATACAGATGCAGATGGTATAATAAATTATTCAGAATTTGGAGTATATGCTCAAGCTCAAAAGGATTTTGATTTAAATGAAGACATGGAGTTAAAATTAACAGCTTCTGGTCGTTATGACAAATCAGAATTATTCGATGGGTTCTTTTCTCCTAGACTATCAGCAGGTTTAACATTAAACAGAGATCATAATATTAGAGCTTCTGTGCAAACAGGTTTTAGAAACCCAACAACACAAGATTTGTTTATTGGTTTAGATGCTGGTAGAGCTATATTAGTAGGTTCTGCAGAAAGTAACTTAGATAGATATGTTAGAACATTCCCTGTAAGTGTAGAAGGGCAAAGTTTACCAGGAGTTAATCCAACTGTAACACAAACAGGAGCAGTTGCATATAATAACTCTTATTCTGCAAGTTCTGTACAAGCATTTGCTGAAGCTGGTAATCCTGCTTTATTAAGAGTAGCAAATCCAGATATTATTAAGCCAGAGCAAGTAACATCTATGGAAGTAGGTTATAGAGGAAAGTATGGAAAATTAATTGTTGACTTTAGCACATATTATAACAAATATCAAGATTTTATTTCTCAAGAAGTGGTTATTTCTCCTTATTACGGAACTGTTGGAGATCCTAATGGATTAGCTATAGCTGCAGTAGCAAATGGCGATTTCCAAGCCTATAGTGCCTATACAAATTCTGAAGCAGATGTAAACTCCTATGGAGCATCTATTGGATTATCGACTAAAGTATTAGGAGGTTTTGATTTAGGAGGAAGTTATACTTTTACAAAACAGGATTTTGACCAAGCATCTAATCCAGATTTTCAAACAAACTTTAATACACCAGAACATAAATTTAAAGCTTCTTTTGGTCATACAGAAGTTGTTAAAAACTTAGGGTTTAATGTTTCGTATAGATTTAGTGACGATTATTTTTGGGAAGCAACTTTTGGAAACGGAATAGTACCAGAATTCCATGTAGTAGATGCACAAGTAAATTATAAAATCCCTAGTTTAAAATCAATAGTTAAAGTAGGAGCTACAAACCTTACAGGAAGCGAGTATTTTACAGCATTTGGAACTGGTTTTATAGGCTCAATGTATTATGCTTCAATAACAATTAACAACTTATAATAATGAAAACGATAAAAAATATAAAATATATAGGGCTTCTTGCACTTGCTATAAGTTTTACGGCATGTAATGATGAAGAAGATTTCGAACAATTTTTAGATCAGCCACCTGTGGCAGAAGTGCCTTTACCAGCATTAACTACTGGGTCCTTAGACTTTTCCAACTATGTGTCTTTAGGTGCATCATTTACTGCAGGATTTACAGATGGTGCATTATTTATTGCAGCACAAGAGAACTCTTTTCCTAACACATTATCTAAGCAATTTGCAAATGCTGGAGGAGGAACATTTACACAGCCATTAATGAATGATAATATTGGTGGTTTAGTTTTTGGAAACACAGTAATAACAAACCCTAGATTCTTTTTTAATGGAACAGGCCCTCAATTATTACCTGCAACTCCAACAACAGATGTTACAGTTAGCCTAGCAGCAGATGGTAGTGTTTTTAATAACGTAGGAGTTCCTGGAGCAAAGAGCATTCATATAGATTTTAATGGCTATGCCACTGCTAACCCTTATTTTGGAAGAATGGCTAATTCGCCAACAATTTCTATGTTAGAATATGCAATAGAACGTAATCCAACATTTTTCACACTTTCTGAAATTGGAGGGAACGATGTTTTAGGCTATGCTACCTCAGGAGGAGATGGCTCTAATGCTATTACACCAACAGCTACCTTTGATGCTGTATTTACAGATATGGTAAGCCAATTAACAGCTGTAAGTCCTGATGGAGTTGTAACCAATGTACCTTATATTACAGATTTACCACATTTTACAACTGTACCTCATAATCCATTAGACCCTTCAAATCCAGACTTTGGACCTCAAATCCCATTATTAAACTCAATTTTTGGAGCTTTAAACCCAATATTTACTGCAGTAGATCCTAGTAGAGCAATTATTTTCTCAGAAACTGAGGCAAGTGCAGTAGTTATAAAAGACGAAAGTTTAGCAGATATTTCAGCTATAATTATAGCGCAATTAAATGCTAGTCCAACATTTCCTGCATTTATTGCACAATTTGGACTACCTCCACAAGCTGCACCATTAGTAGCAAATTTATTAGGTACAACTTATGGTCAAACAAGACAAGCAACTCCAGACGATTTACTAGTATTACCTAGTTCTTCAATTATTGGAACTGTGAACACTACTAATGTTGGAATATTAATGGCACAAGGCTTACCACAAGCTTTAGCTGCACAGTTTTCTGTAGAAGGTGTTAGTTTACCACTTGAAGATAAGTGGGTTTTATTACCAACAGAACAAATAGAAATTAAAACAGCCACTGATGCTTATAATGCTACAATAGCAAGTGTTGCAAGTTCTAACGGATTAGCCTTAGTAGATTTAAATTCAATTTTAAGCGAAGCTTCTACAACAGGTGTAGTTTTTGATGATTATAATTTAACTACAGACTTAGTTACTGGTGGATTAGTTAGTTTAGATGGTATTCATTTAACAGCTAGGGGCTATGCATTAATGGCAAATAAATTTTTAGAAGCAATAGATGCAACTTATGGTTCTAATTTTGTGGCATCAGGTAATGTTGCAAAAGCAGAAGATTTTCCAACCAATTACTCGCCAACGCTTCAATAGTACACATATTTAATTTTTTTTAAATGCCTTCTTTTTATGTTTTTTAAAGAAGGCATTTTTTTGCTTAAAAAAACCAATAAAATAAATACGAACATTTAAATTAAAACCACTATATTTGCACGCGAAAACAGAAGATGTTTTTTTTAATTATATACCATAATATTAAACACATAAGTAATGTCAAAAGTTACAGGTAAAGTTGCACAAATTGTAGGTCCAGTTATCGATGTTGAATTCGGAGCAGGCGCTGAACTTCCAAAAATTTACGATTCATTAGAAATTAATAAAACTGATGGTTCAAAACTTGTATTAGAAGTACAATCACATATTGGCGAAAACACAGTTCGTACTATTGCTATGGATTCCTCAGACGGTTTAAGTAGAGGAACAGAAGTTAATGCTACAGGTGCTCCAATACAAATGCCAATAGGTGGAGATGTTTACGGGCGTTTATTTAATGTTATTGGTGATGCGATTGATGGATTGGGTGATTTACCAAAGGCAGGAGATGCAGGACTTCCAATACACAGAAACGCACCAAAATTTGAGGATTTATCAACTTCTACAGAGGTTTTATATACAGGTATAAAAGTAATCGATTTAATTGAACCTTATGCAAAAGGTGGAAAAATTGGATTATTTGGAGGTGCTGGAGTAGGTAAAACAGTATTAATTCAAGAGTTAATTAACAATATTGCAAAAGGACACGGAGGACTTTCTGTATTCGCAGGAGTAGGTGAAAGAACACGTGAAGGAAACGATTTACTTCGTGAGATGTTAGAGTCAGGAATTATTAAATATGGTGATGACTTTATGCATTCTATGGAAGAAGGCGGTTGGGATCTTCAAAAAGTGGACAAAAATATAATGAAAGAGTCTAAAGCGACTTTTGTATTCGGACAAATGAATGAGCCACCAGGAGCACGTGCACGTGTAGCCTTATCTGGTTTAACAATTGCTGAATACTTTAGAGATGGTGCAGGAGATGGACAAGGAAAAGATGTATTATTTTTTGTAGATAATATCTTCCGTTTTACTCAAGCTGGTTCAGAGGTATCTGCATTACTTGGTCGTATGCCATCTGCAGTAGGTTATCAACCTACTTTAGCTACAGAAATGGGAGCAATGCAAGAACGTATTACTTCAACAAAAAAAGGATCTATTACATCTGTACAAGCAGTTTATGTACCTGCGGATGATTTAACAGATCCAGCACCAGCAACAACCTTTGCTCACTTAGATGCAACAACAGTATTATCTCGTAAAATTGCTGAGCTTGGTATTTACCCAGCGGTAGATCCATTAGATTCTACATCGAGAATTTTAACAGCAGATATTTTAGGTGATGAACACTATAATTGTGCACAACGTGTAAAAGAGTTATTACAACGCTATAAAGAATTACAAGATATTATTGCTATCCTTGGTATGGAAGAATTATCTGAAGAAGATAAAATGGCTGTAGGTAGAGCAAGACGAGTACAACGTTTCTTATCTCAGCCTTTCCATGTAGCTGAGCAATTTACAGGACTTAAAGGTGTTTTAGTAGATATTAAAGAGACTATTAAAGGTTTTAATATGATTATGGATGGTGAATTAGATCACTTACCAGAAGCCGCCTTTAACCTTAAAGGAACAATTGAAGAAGCTATAGAAGCTGGAGAGAAAATGTTAGCTGAAGCGTAAATCAGTAAGCAGTACGTAGTCTTCAGTCCTCAGTGTGACTGTAAACTGTAAACTGCAAACTGTAAACTAAAAGATTATGTATTTAGAAATTGTATCACCAGAAGCAAAACTATTTAGTTCAGAGGTTGATTCTGTAACTGTACCTGGCGTTAATGGCGAGTTTGAAATGTTAAATAATCACGCACCAATTGTATCTCTTTTAAAAGAAGGAACAATTAAGATTAACACGCATTCTCAAAGCCATTTAGTACTAGATGATTTACATGGTAACATAGTTCCTCATAATGACGATAAAAAAGTACTAACACTTAAAATAAACTCTGGTACACTAGAGATGAAGGACAACAAAGTAATAATATTAGCAGACTAGTTAATACTCAAATTGAGTCGTCCTAAAATAGGTTGACAGTTTTTAAAAAATAAATTAAACCAGAGAAGTTAACTTCTCTGGTTTTTTGTTATGTATAAAATTAGGTGTTTTCATGTTAAGATTCAAATGTGGTCTTTTGTTGTTATAAGTTTCTATTGATTCTTTTATTAATTGATTTAGTTCTATACCATTACTGCATTTGTAAATTAAAAACTCTTGTTTTAGTATTCCATTAATACGTTCTGCTAAAGCATTTTGATAACAGTCATAACCATCAGTCATAGATGGCTTTACATTGTTTTTAATTAGTGCTTTTTGATAAATAGTAGAACAATATTGTAATCCACGATCTGAATGATGAATTAGTTCTTTATTGCTAGTCCTTTGTTTTACTGCCATTTTAAATGCTTTGACAACGTTTTCTGCAGCCATATCATCACTTAATTTATAACCTACTATTTTTCTGCTATATGCATCAGTTACAAGAGATAGATAGTGTGTTCTTTCTCTACTTTTTACATAAGTAATATCGCTAACAAAAACATGTTCTGGTCTTTCTGGAACTAATTCTTTTAAAAGATTAGGGTGTTTTTTTAACCAATGTTTTGAGTGTGTAGTTTTGGTATAACTTCTCTTAGGTTTTATTAGTAAATGTTCACTTTTTAGATAAGCAAATAAGGCATCTCTCCCTATTTTTATCTGTCGTTTATCGAAGTCTTCTTTTAAAAGATAGTAAAGCTTTCTGGTTCCTATTCTTGGCATTTCTCTTCTAATAGAAACTACTAAAGGTTTTATTTGAGATAAGACTTTAGCACGAGCTTCTTTACGCTTTACACTTTGATAAACAGCTTGTCTGCTTATTCCTAACAATCTACAAGTACGAGATAAATTTATCTCTTTATCTTGTTGGATGATTTGGATTGTTGGGATAAAAGCTTTTTTCTAATTGAGGTTCCAAAGCGCTCATCTGACACGTCTATCATAGTATTTAGAAGGAGATTTCTTAACTTTTCATCTTCTAGTTCTCGTTCTAAACGTTTTATTTTTTGAGCTGGTGTTTCTTTAGAGTTTGGCATAAGATGTAAATTTGGTTTACTCCAATCTAATGTACCATATTTTCTTAACCATACCAAAACAGTACTTCTACCTTGAATTCCGTAAACTCTTTGGATTTGTTTATAGGTGTAATTGCCTTTTTCCACCTCTGATACAAGGGCTAATTTAAAGCCTAAATTATAATCGCGTTGGGTACGTTTTACTCTTTTGGTTTCTTTGTTTTTCATAATAAGTCGATTTTGTGTCAACTTATTTCAGGACGTGACA